>JABAYZ010000237.1:0-6428 GCA_018608735.1 Flavobacteriaceae bacterium
AAATTATTTGCACTTCTATTTGGTTTGGTAAGTATTTATCAATTATCATTTAGTTTCAAAGCAAATCAAATAGAAAATAATGCTAAGCAATTTGCTATCGAAAAAATAGCAGATACTGAATCCGACTATGACGCTAAACGTTCACTCGAACAAGCCAAGTATTTAGACTCCTTAAAAAACGAAGAAGTTTACAATATTGGTATAGCGAAGTATAACTTTGATGAAGTCAAAGAAAAAGCCATGAATCTTGGTTTGGACCTTAAAGGAGGAATCAACGTTATTCTTCAAATTTCTGTAAAAGATATTCTTGTTGGATTGGCAAATGAAAGTAAAGACCCTGTGTTTAGAAAAGCATTGAGTGATGCCGAAGAACTTCAAAAGGACAGTCAAAACACTTATTTAGAAGACTTTTTTGTAGCGTTTGAAGCGATTCAAGGCGATACTAAATTGGCATCTCCAGATATTTTTGCGAATCGTACCTTAAGCGAAGAAATTACGTTTGATATGACAGATGATGAGGTGAAACCTGTATTGTCAACCAAAATAGATGAATCTATTGTTTCGGCATTTGAAGTCCTTCGTAAACGTATTGATAAATTTGGAGTGACCCAACCCAATATTCAGCGAATTGGAAATTCTGGACGCATCCTTGTTGAATTGCCAGGAGCTAAAGAAATTGAACGTGTAAAAGGATTACTACAAAGTACCGCTCAGTTAGAATTTTGGGATGCTTATAAAGGCGAAGAGTTTGGGACGTTTATTTTTCAAGCTAATGAAACTCTAAAAGAAATCGTTGAAACGTCTACAACAGAAAATGAAGCAACCACTACAGAATCCGCAGATGACGCCATTTCTAACATTATCGGAGATACTGATGCTGAGACTGGTGATACAGGTGTTGTAAATCCATTAATAGACTTAATTCGTGCACCAGGATACAATGGAGGTCCAGTAATAGCTTCTTTTGAACAAAAAGACAAACAACAGGTCATAGATTATCTTAACATACCACAAGTACGTGCGTTACTATCACCAGAACAACGCTACACAAAGTTTGTATGGGGAATTCCTCAAGTTCAAACCACTACAGGCGAAAATGCTCAGAACATTGAGTTAGTTGAACTCTATGCCCTAAAAGGAAATAGAGATAACAAGCCACCATTAAGTGGTGCTGTAATTACAGATGCACGTCAAGCCTACCAACAAAATGGTAGCCCAAGTGTTTCCATGCAGATGAATCTTAAAGGTGCTAAGGTATGGGAAGAAATGACAGGCAATGCGTTTAATACAGCAGGTCAAATTGCGATTGTATTAGATGATATTGTCTATTCTGCACCAGGAGTAACAACAGGACCAATTTCAGGAGGAAACTCTGAAATTTCAGGTTCATTCACCCTAAATGAAGCAGTCGATTTAGCAAACGTATTAAGAGCGGGTAAACTACCTGCTTCTGCCGATATCGTACAAGCCGAAGAAGTAGGACCTTCATTAGGTCAAGAAGCTATTGATAGTGGAATGAAATCGTTTTTAATTGCATTAACATTGGTACTTTTGTGGATGGTGTTCTACTACGGAAAAGCAGGAATCTATTCGGATATTGCGTTAGTATTAAACATCCTTTTAATCTTTGGAATTTTATCTGGATTAGGCGCAGTATTAACATTACCTGGAATTGCAGGTATTGTATTAACCATAGGTATTGCCGTGGATGCAAACGTTCTTATTTATGAGCGTATACGCGAAGAATTATATAAAGGAAAAGGTCAAAAAGAATCTGTTAAAGATGGATTTAGTAATGCCTTATCTTCAATATTAGATGCGAATATTACTACAGGATTAACAGCGTTAATCTTATATGTATTTGGAACAGGACCAATTAAAGGATTTGCAACAACGCTTCTAATCGGTATTTTAACTTCGTTATTTACAGCGATTTTTATCTCAAGATTATTGATCGACTGGCACTTAAGTCGTGGGGGGAAATTAGAATTCTCAACAGGGATGACTAAAGGCTTGTTTCGTTCAATTAATATTGAGTTCCTTAAAAAACGTAAAATTGCATATTTAATTTCTGGAACGATAATCATTGCAGGAGTTGGATCATTATTTACCACTGGTTTGGATCAAGGTATTGATTTTGTTGGAGGTCGAACATACACCGTTCGTTTTGCACAAGACATGAACACTGAAGAAGTTAAAACTGCTCTTAACAATGTCTTTAACAGTGCTGAGGTGAAAACAATCGGAAGTGCAAATCAATTAAAAATTTCTACGAAATATAAAGTTGATGAAAATTCAGCGGAAGTCGATCAAGAAATTCAGGAAAAACTATATGGTGCCTTAGTCCCATTTTTACCAGATGGAACAACATACAAGCAATTTATAGATGCCGAAAATAATGTCGGAAAAATGTATTCCGGAAAGGTAAGTCCAACCATTGCAGATGATATTAAAAAATCTTCAGTATGGGCAATTTTAGGCTCTTTGATTGTTGTATTTTTATACATTTTATTACGATTTAAAAAATGGCAATTCTCATTAGGTGCTGTAGCAGCAGTATTTCATGATGTTTTAATTGTGCTAGGGATTTTCTCAATCGCATGGCGATTCTTACCATTTAGTATGGAAATCGATCAAGCTTTTATTGCGGCAATTTTGACGGTGATTGGATATTCATTAAATGATACCGTAGTTGTATTTGATAGAATTAGAGAATACTTAAATGAACACACAAGCTGGAAGTTTGATAAAGTAGTCAATAGCGCATTAAGTAGTACATTGAGTCGTACATTAAACACCTCTCTAACCACTTTAGTCGTGTTATTAGCGATGTTCACATTCGGAGCAGATTCCTTAAGAGGATTGTTGTTTGCGCTTATTGTGGGTGTGCTTGTAGGAACGTACTCGTCATTGTTTATTGCAACGCCAATCATGCATGATACATTAAAGCGCTTAGATAAAAAAGAAGACTAATAATTTTATATTTGATATAAAAAAAGCCACTCATTGAGTGGCTTTTTTTTGGTTTTAATCCTGAACAGGTTAATGTCTAATTGGATATTTTTGAAACGCTTCTAACAACAGGTTTTGGTAGCGGCGCTAAACGCCATATTAAAGAGAGTAAAAAATATTAAAATCAATTCAAATCTCCACAAAAAATGCCTTTACCTAAGATGTTTTAGGTTTATAGACAAACATAAAATAAAGCCCGCACAACACAAAAGGAACACTCAATACCTGTCCAGTATTTAACCCAAATATCCAATCCTCACGACTGTCAATTTGTGCGATTTTGAATTGCTCTACTATAAGTCTTACAGACATTAGAAGCACTAAAAACAAGCCAAATAAAAATCCGGTTTGATTGCTTTTTTTCGTCTTCCAGTATAAAAAGAATAATATCAGAAACACAAATACATAACCAAATGCTTCATATAATTGTCCAGGGTGTCTAGGAATATTATCCAGTTGTTTGAAAATTATAGCAAAAGGAAAATCGGCATCAGCAGCTTTTCCTATCATTTCAGAGTTAAAGAAATTTCCTACACGAATAAATACAGCGCCTAATGCAGAGGCAACAACAACACGATCAAGAATCCAAAGTACTGATTTTTTCAACACCTTTTTATTGTATAACCACATCGAAAAAATCATTCCAATTGCGGCACCATGACTGGCCAAACCACGAAAGCCTGTAAACTCAAATCCGCCACTAAATCGGAACGGCAAAAAGATGCTAAAAAAATCATCTTTAAATAATTCAGCTTGATAAAAAATAACATGGCCCAAACGCGCGCCAATCATAATCCCTAAAACAGAATACATGAACAAGCCATCCAGCTTGTCGTCAGTCTGATTTTCATTTTTAAAAATCTTCTTCATCAGATACCAACCAGTGATAAAGGCCGCCATCCACATAAGGCTATAATAGTGAATTTTAAAATCTCCAAAAAGCGTAATGCCATCTGAAGTAGGATCCCATACCGTTTGTAGAAAATACATAGTGATTAGTTTAGATTGTAAATATAGAAAAAGAAGTCAAACTTAGGGGGCACGAACTTTATTAAATATAAGTCTTTAGGCCTTTGGAACAGGATCTTGTCCAGAACCTCCCCATGGATGACAACGAAAAATACGTTTTATACTTAAAAAGCCGCCTTTAAATAATCCATGAGATTGTAAAGCCTCTTTGGTATAATGAGAACAAGTGGGTTGAAACCGACAACTCGACGGCGTAAAAGGAGAAATAAAGTTCTGATACAACTTAATTAAAAATAAGAAAGGTGCAATCAAAATGGATTTCATAGTTTTTAATCTAATAAAAATGTGGTGCCGTCCTTACCGTCTTTTAGTTGAATTCCGATAGCCAGTAACTCATCTCTTATTTTATCCGATAGTGCAAAATCCTTTTCAGCTCTTGCATCGTTTCGCATTCTAATCAGCAGCTCAATTGTGTCCCCAAGTTTTTGATCTTGATTGTCTGAAGTTGTGTTTTTAAGGCCTAGGACATCAAATACAAACGTGTGCATCACTTCTGTTAACAAGGCTAAATTTGCAGCACTAATAGTAGCTTTTCCATCCTTAATTTGGTTGATGTATTTCACTGCGCTAAACAACTCCGCAATTAGGATAGGCGTATTAAAATCATCATTCATAGCCGTATAACAATCCGATTTCCATGCCATAACATCAAAATCAGTGGCATCTGTAGAAGTGTCTATTTTATCCAATGTAGCCACAGCTTCCATCAGTTTTGCAAACCCTTTTTCAGAAGCCAGTAAGGCATCATTACTAAAGTCTAAAATACTTCGGTAGTGTGCTTGCATCATAAAAAACCGAACAACTGATGCCGAGAATCCTTTGGTTAATTTGTTTGTGTTTCCACTTAAAATTTCATTTGGTAAAATATTATTCCCTGTTGACTTCGCCATTTTTTGACCATTTAAAGTCAGCATATTAGCATGCATCCAATACTTAACAGGGGTGTGGCTATGCCAAGCTTTGGCCTGAGCAATTTCACACTCGTGGTGCGGGAATTTTAAATCCATACCGCCGCCATGAATGTCAAAATGTTCGCCAAGATATTTTGTGCTCATTGCAGTACACTCTAAATGCCAACCTGGAAAACCAGCACTCCAAGGCGAGGGCCAACGCATGATATGCTCAGGCTCTGCTTTTTTCCAAAGTGCAAAATCTTGTGGATTTTTTTTATCGGATTGACCGTCCAATACTCTAGTGTTGTGGATGAGGTCTTCAATTTTTCGACCACTTAAAATCCCGTAATTATGGGATTCATTATATTTTAAAACATCAAAATAAATTGAGCCATTTGCTTCATAAGCAAAGCCTTTTTCTAGAATTGATTTGATGATTTCTATTTGTTCTACAATATGTCCTGTTGCAGTAGGCTCGATACTTGGAGGTAAAAAATTAAAAAGATTAAGAATGGTATGAAAATCAACGGTATAGCGTTGTACGACTTCCATAGGTTCAATTTGTTCTAGACGTGCTTTTTTGGCAATACGATCTTCGCCTTGATCGGCATCATTTTCTAGATGGCCTGCATCTGTTATATTACGAACATAGCGGACTTTATAATCCAAATGTTTGAAGTATCTAAAAATCATATCAAACGACATGAAGGTTCGAACATTTCCAAGATGCACATTGCTATAAACTGTAGGGCCGCAAACATACATCCCTATTGCACCTTCATTAATAGGCTTAAAAATTTCTTTTTGGCCTGAAAGCGAATTATAAATATGAAGTGTATTTGTACTGTGTTTGCCCATAGTTAGAGGATTAAAACTTGGTCTCTAATTTTATGTAGTCCAAGAATTCTCGTTTCGTATTTTTATCTTTAAATTTTCCACCAAATTCACTGGTGATTGTGCTGCTCTCGATATCTCTAATTCCTCTAGAATTAACACATAAATGTTTGGCGTCAATAACACAAGCAACATCTTTTGTGTTTAACACTTTTTGAAGTTCTTTAACAATTTGGATCGTTAGACGTTCTTGAACTTGTGGTCGTTTAGAAAAATGATCGACAATTCGGTTCATTTTTGAAAGGCCTACAACGGTCCCGTTTGAGATGTATGCCACATGTGCTCTTCCTACGATTGGTAGGAAATGATGTTCGCAAGTAGAGTAGAGTGTGATGTTTTTTTCAACTAACATTTCACCGTACTGATACTTGTTTTCAAAGGTAGATGCTTTTGGTTTATGGTTAGGATCTAATCCCCCAAAAATCTCGTTAACAAACATTTTTGCAACGCGATTTGGTGTGCCTTTTAAGCTATCATCACTTAAGTCTAAACCGAGAGTTTCCATAATATGCCTCACGTCATCCCTAATGATGTCTATCTTTTCGTCGCTAGTTAATTTAAAAGCATCAGCTCGCATAGGCGTTTCAGAAGAAGTCCCGA
>JABAYZ010000237.1:6438-16077 GCA_018608735.1 Flavobacteriaceae bacterium
CAATGTGATTTTCCCCAATAGCATCAAAGTTTTTAGTATTATTTTTCAGTCCCATTCTAATTATTTGAAATAAAGTTTTCAATGTTTTATGATTACAAAGATACTTAAAATCAATCTTTGATACTTTTTATTTTTAATTAATAATTTCTTTTTTTTATGAAGAATAGTGAAAAAATCATTAAATTTATTGTTTATGTATTTATATAAATAATTAAACAATATTTTAAAAACTTCATCCATGTTAAAAATAACAATTAACTCTTTTGAATGCTCTGCGCTTATAAAGCACTTAGGATGAAAAAACATTTTTTATATATCTTATGCCTAGGGATCTTAAGTTTACAAGGCAATTCTCAAAACACAAAACCAAACTATTTACCTCTTGATGTTATCTCCTATGACTCAACAGTCAAAGCGCCTTTGACTACCCGTGAAATGCAGCAGCTTGTTGAAGTCTATGGCGATGATCTCAATACAGAAATTTTGAGCCGTCCTAATCGCGTTCTTTCGATGAAGAATTTGCTAAGGAATAGAATTATAATTCAAAAACAATCCATTTCCCAAAGCAAAAAAAAATATACTCTAGTCTCAGAAGTTCCACTTTTTAATGCCTTTGTCTCAACTCTTGAGCGAGATCTGGTTTTTGATCCACAAAACTTTAATCCTTTAAAATATACTTTTTCTTTTTATGGAAGAGGGTCTCATACCTATCAAGTTGACGGGACAGATTACATCATTGTTGTTAAATCTCAACATCAGAACACAATAAATCAAACGAGTAGATAAGCGATGAAAAAATTAATTTTATTTTTCGGAATATTATGCTCATATGGTTTATCGGCACAAGTATATGTTATTGATAATGGCACTGTAACGACAACATGTAGTGGAATTTTTGTAGACACAGGGGGGAATACCGCGCCGTATTCATCAAATGAATCTTTTACCTACACAATTTGTCCAGAAAACCCAGGTCAATTGGTGCAGCTGGAATTCACAGATTTTGATACACTTGCAGGCGCAGATATAATGACTATTTTTAATGCGGATAATGCTACAGACCCTACAACGACTTTAGGAGAATATTCCGGGAATACTTTTGCAGAAAGCCCAGGGTTTATATCCGCAACATCAGAGAATCCCTCTGGATGTTTAACTATTGTATTTACCTCTAGTCCAGCAGCAGCTGACAACGGCTGGGTTGCTAATGTTACATGTTTTGTGCCTTGTCAAACTATTCTTTCTCAAATTGACTCCGCAGTTCCAACGCCCAATGCAGACGGATATATTCGAGTATGTCCCAACGATGAAATCACACTTACTGGAAGTGGTCAGTTTAGTACTAGCGATGTTGGTGCTACTTATCAATGGGATCTTGGTGACGGGACAACACAAAATGGCAAAACAGCTACATTTTCGTATACCACTCCAGGCGTCTATCTTGTAAATCTAAACATTTCGGATACCAATGCATCTAATGATCCGTCAGGGTGTAAAAATACAAATTTATTAAACCAAGTTATACAAGTAGCATTCCCCACTGATTTTACTGGAACTGCAGCTGAATCGACAGTACTGTGTTATGGAGAATCAATGACTATTACAGGAATTGCTACCCCAGTTCCAGTTTTAAATCAATGTACGCCGCCAGAAAGTCAAGAAACTTTTTTGCCAGACGGAAATGGAACTAGTTATGAAACATCAATCGTTGTGGATTGTTTTAACTCCGATCAAACCTTAGATTCTATTGATCAGTTGGTTAATATTTGTTTAGAGATGGAACATTCATACTTAGCAGATTTAGATATAAGTATCGTCTCCCCCACAGGGCAAACCGTTAAGCTTCACAACAGTGGAACAGGGGGATCTGCAAATTTAGGAGTACCTTGGGCTACTGATGAAGCTGATTCTCAAAGTGATGTTTTGACTCCAGGAGAAGGGTATCAATATTGTTTTTTAGTTGACAACACACTTCCCACCTTAGCTGGTGGAGTGGAGAATGGCGGAGTTTTTATTGTTGGAGATGGAACTGACACGTATATAGATAGTTTTGTGCCAGCAGGATCCTATTCCTCAGCAAATCCACTCAGTGGACTTTTGGGGTCTTCGCTTAATGGAAGTTGGACAATTAAAATTAAAGACAACGCAACTAAGGATAATGGCTATATTTTTTCTTGGGGCCTAAATTTTGACACTTCCATTCAGCCAGCGGCCTTATCTTTTACGCCAACCATCACTTCAGAAGTTTGGGATGCAGATAGTACCATCACTAATGTTACAGGAAATGTAATTACTATACAGCCCACAACAGCTGGAACGTACTGTTATACCTATCGTACTACGGACGATTTTGGTTGTAACTATTTTAAGGATGTGTGTATCGATCTTACACCAGAAATAATATATGTAGAACCAAATGATTTATTTGAATGTTCTGCAGGAGCGCCCACGAGCAATTTTGATCTTACTCAAAACGATGCCGTTATGTTTGCAACCACTGCTGATCCTACCAATTTTGTACTGACTTATCATACCACTCAAGCCGATGCTGATGCGGATATTAATCCAATTTCAACCGCTGATGCAGCAGCGTTTTCTGGGACTGATGGTCAAGTTATCTATTGTAGATTCGAATATCTCACATCCAATTGTTATGACACAAATTCATTTACGCTTAATTTATCCATAACACCCACAATTAATCCCGCAAATGATTTGATCGCTTGTGATGAGGGTGTTGTTGATGGCATTGAATCATTTGCATTAATCGATCAAACGCCCATTATTTTGGGGGCACAGCTCGCTGCAGATTACAGGGTTACTTACCACACCTCATTTGTCGATGCCGATGCAGGAACAAATGAATTGCCGGACAACTATAATAATAGTACCTCACCAGAGCCTATTTTTGTACGTATTCAAGGCATAAGTGCCTCAATATGTTCTTTTGTCAGTGCCACACCAGTATTTAATCTAATAGTGAATGCCAATCCGTTACCCTCAACATTAACAGCTATGATTATTTGTGATGACGATCTGGACGGGATGATGTCATTTGATTTGGACTCTCAGATCCCCTTTATTTTAGGAACTCAATTCCCAGCAGATTTTACAGTCACCTTTCATTTATCACAAAGTGATGCCGATGCAAATTTAAATGCCTTAGCAAGTCCATTTGTAAACACCACGCCAGACCTACAAAAAATTTATTCGCGAGTAAAAGAAAATAGCGTAGCCGGTTGTTATTTAACCGACGATATTGATCTTATTGTTTATCCTTTGCCTACGATAGTTGTCATGTCTACATTAGAAATATGTGACGATAATGCAGATGGGTTTGGAGCATTTGATTTGACCTCAATGGATACTGAAGCTAGAAATGGTCAGGCGGATATCGAGGTTAGTTATCACGAAACTCTATTTGATGCAGAAAATAATCAAAACCCTTTAACGTCTCCATACACAAACACAACTGAAGATTTTCAGCAAATTTTCATACGTTTATTTAATACACTAACAACTTGTAGTAGCGTCATGCCGTTAGAACTTGTTGTAAATCCATTACCAATTCCAAATGTACCAGCATTACAAACCGTGTGTGATGATGATTTTGATGGTTTGGCGTCGTTTGACTTGACAGGAGTAGATGTGGATATTATTGGCACTCAAACAGGTATGGTAGTGAGCTACCACACTAGTCAGCTGGATGCGGAAAATGGTCAAAATGAAGTAACTAGTCCATTTGCAAATACAGTAGCAAATGTGCAAACCCTTCACGTTAGATTAGAAGTTTTGGCCACAGCTTGTTATGCTACAATACCTTTAGAATTAGTTGTGAACCCCTTGCCCGTAGTTCCGGTCATAACAGATTTTGTATTATGTGATGATCCTAATTCCGGAAATTTACAGGCGTTTTTTGATTTAGACGACAAAGATTTAGAAATTATAAATGGTCAAAACTCGACCACTAATTACTACGCGACTCAAAATGATGCGGACAATGGTGTGAATCAGCTGACCAGTCCTTTTGAGAATACTTCAAATCCACAAACACTTTATGTAGCTTTAACAGATTTGACTACAAACTGTCGCACTACAGGACGTTTTACACTTGTGGTGAATCCATTGCCTCAATTGGTTACTCCGGGAGTATTAGAAGCTTGTGATGATGTCATTGCTGATGGGTTAACTTCAATAGATTTATCGCTTAAGGATGATGAAATTCGAGGAGGTAATGTGAGTTATTCTGTTCGTTATTATTTAAATCAATTGGACGCCGATGCGGATGTTAATCCGTTGGTAATCCCTTATACAAATATCAGCAACCCCCAGACAATCATTGCCCGTGGCGAAAATATTAATTCTGGGTGCTACACAACTGTACCCTTAGAACTAACCGTCTCACAAGCGCCAATAGTAAACACGCCTACGCCATTGACCATCTGTGATGTCGATAGTGATGGTTTTGGAAGTTTTAATTTAACAGATAGAGATTTAGAAATTACAGGAGGTAATGCTGGCTTTATAGTGAGTTATCATGAAACACTTTTAGAAGCCGAGAACGAAACCAATGCCTTGTCTAGTCCATATGATAATATTGTGATCAATACACAATCGATTTTTGCTCGTATAGAAAACCCAGCAGTATCAACTCTTTGTGCGTCCATTGAAGAATTGGTGTTAATTGTACATCCAACGCCTCAACTTGTAGTCCCATCCTCTTTAGAAGCTTGTGATGATGATACCGATGAATTTATTCAGTTTGATTTAACTAGTAAGGCTCCAGAGTTTTTAGCGGGAATACCAGTGGCCGATGTCACCATTAGCTACTATGAAACACTACTAGATGCAGAAAATAACACGAACCCAATAGGAGTTCCAACAAATTATACAAACCTTACAAACCCTCAAGATATTTGGATTCTAGTCGTAAATAACGCAACAGGATGTGAGAAAATTACAAGTTTAGAATTGATTGTAAATCCACTCCCACTAGTGACTTTGCCCACCACATTAACGCTATGTGATGATAACACCCCAGGAGATGAACAAGAACAGTTTACTTTAGAAGATCGCAATACTCAAATTCTAAACGGACAACTAGGATTGGATGTAAGTTATTATTTGACCTTGATAGATGCAGAAGCAAACTTGAATCCACTAGTCAGTCCATATACAAATATCACTAATCCACAAACCGTTTTTGTTCGTGTCCAAAATACAATTACAACTTGTCATAATTTTACGACCTTAACACTAGAGGTGTTGCCAATTCCAATTCCTAGAGCGCCTAATAACTTAAAAACTTGTGATGATACGTTAAGTGGAGATGGCCAAGAAATTTTTGATTTAACAATAAATGAGTTATTTATTCTTAATGGGGAGTTGGGCGTTACACCAAGTTATCATGAAACACTTTTAGATGCTGAGAATGGCATCAATCCTATTCTAGATCCAGCCAATTACACGAACACTGACACGCCTGTACAAACGATATATGTTCGTGTGAATAACGATATTAAAGGGTGTTTTGCGATTATAAATTTTGATGTGATTGTTTATCCTTTACCAACAGCCACAGCTGCTCAGGATTTATTGATTTGTGAGGTAGGTACTGATAATTTACACCCATTTGATTTAGAGGCACAAAGCGCATCGATACTAGGAATTCAGGATGCAGCGACCCATTTAGTCACCTATCATGAAACACTAGCAGATGCCGCAACAGGAATTAATCCTCTGGTAAGTCCTTATGTGAATACAACTAATCCGCAGACCATTTATGTAAATGTAACCAACACAAGTATTGGGTGTCAAAATTCATCCGTACAGTTTAACTTAGAAGTTCTTGAAGCAGCCGTAGCAACGTCTCCTAATCCTTTTGCTTTGTGTGATGACAATATAGAAACCGATGGTGATCCCACAAATGATTCCGTCTTCTTTGATTTATTGTCGCAGAATGTTGATATACTAAATGGTCAAAACCCTGGAAATTATTTAGTACGGTATTTTGCCAGTCAATCAGATGCAGATCTAGAGATAAATGAGTTGCCAGACGTATTCGAAAACACAGTTAATCCACAAATAATTATAGCACGTGTAGATAATGATACACAAGTGACAAATCCGTCTGGAAGTTTGGTGGATAGTTCCGTGTGCTATGAAACTGCGCCCGTAACGTTGATTGTAAATCCTTTACCAATTGTAGATACAGACGATAATTATATTTTATGTGTAGACACAAATGGTACTGAGGTACTAGGACCTTTGGAAATTGAAACAGGGCTATCTGATTTGGATTACACCTTTATTTGGAAAAATGCTACTGGAACAACTGTAGAAACAGCATCGCGCTTTTCACCAACACAAGGTGGGGTCTATACTTTAGAAGTTTTTGATGCCACCCAGCCTACCAAATGTGCTGCGCCTATCAAAATATTTACAGTAGTAGAAAGTTCACCCCCAGAAGTTACGGCAGTAGTAACCACAGAAGCTTTTGCAAAAACACATGTTATAGTAGCGACTGCGACAGGTTTAGGAGTTTATGAATACAGTTTGGATCAGGGTCCATGGCAAGATACAGGAGTGTTTTCAAATGTAAACCCAGGAGAGCATGTCGTAAATGTGAGAGATTTAAAGGGCTGTGGAATTGGGCAGGCGATCGTTTTTGTGATAGATTTTCCAAAATATTTCACGCCAAATGGAGACGGGTATCATGACACTTGGAATATCATTGGCGTATCCGATCAATCGAATGCTATAATTCAAATATTTGATCGATATGGAAAATTCTTAAAAGAAATTCGTCCTTCAGGTTATGGTTGGAATGGGACTTATAATGGGGCTTTACTTCCATCGAGTGATTATTGGTTCATATTAAAATATAATGATCTCGTAACAGAAGAACCTAAGCTATTGAAGGCGCATTTTTCACTGAAAAGATAATTTGTAAGATAAACAAGAAAGCCCATAACAACGTTACGGGCTTTCTTGTTTAATAGAGAATTTTTTATAAACTCATACTTAATGAAAGTGAAATATTTGAAAATGTATTATCAATTCTTGCAGCATTTAAATTGCCAGCATTAAATAATCTATAATCAGTTTCACGTTTAGAATTTTCATAAGCCAAATCTAATTTAGCATTTCCAAAACTATATCCAAGCCCAAGAGAAAACCCTCTAAGATCTCCATAAACTGAAGTATCCTCATAAGGACTTTGTTCCATTTTATAGCCTGCACGGTAACTAAACGCCTTATGTCTTAGTTCCCCACCAATTCGAAAGGTATTAGCCGCTTTCAGAGTATTGCTAATAAAACTATTTTGTTGCGAAAATTCACCACTAATGTTTGATCTAAATTTAGTAGTACTATAATCCTTCCTAGAATAATCTATGCTGATAAGTCCAGTTTTTCCAAGGACAAAAGCAGCACTACCCGTTAGTTTTGCAGGCGTTCGCAAGTTATAATCTGGAAATATAGTTATAACCCTAGGATCAACTTCAGTGTTAAGGTTTGCGCCGTCATCAACAGTAAAGAGATATTGGGTCGTTTCTTCCCTTAATCGCATCCAAGTAGGACTGTCATAGCTAAGGCCTAGTCTTATGTAGTCATTGACTTTTACAATACTTCCAAGTTGTAAAGAAAACCCTTCCCCTGTTGTAGAAAGGGTGTTGTCAAAATTCACTTGATTTATTGTAGACCCCAAATTGGTATTATCTTCATAGAAGTAGGTACTTCGTTCAAAATTTATATAATGAGAATTTAAGTTTATTCCAAAATAGATATTTTTGTTATATTGAAACCCAAGGTTAGCAGAAAACTTACCATTGTACCCTGTAGAAACATAGCTGTATTCTTGATAAAAATCTCCATCAGCAATGTTAGAGGTGTAAGTCGTATTTTCATTAGTGTCTTCATCAGCTTTAAAAATAAGCCCATAATAGCCTAAAAAAGCTTGTTGGTGATTAAAACCATAAAATTCGCCAAGCAGTCCTTTGATTTCTACAAGCTCTAAGCCATTCGCATAATCGGTAAAATAACTCCCAATAGAGTTTTGCGTCGTTCCTGCTGCAAAAAATTGACTATTATAATTGTCAAGCTGTTCAAAGAAAACACTAACCACAAATCTATTCCATAAGGATGCAGTATTTTTATTATTAAAAACAAAAGCAGCTCCGATTTGGTTCAGATCAAATGCGTTGTTTTTTGAATTTTGTGTAGAAGACCCATAAAGAACATCATTAGAAGTATTACGGTTTGAAATTGTCAATGTGCCATGACTTAGATTAAAAATGGCAGATCCTGCGGGGTTAATGCTGATGGCCGAGATATCGCCTCCTAGCGCTCCAAAAGCCCCGCTCATAGATTTAAATCGAGCCGTTCCTTGTGTTTCACCGGTTGAGTATCTTACAGCATCCGTTATATCTTGCCCATAGGCGCTTATGATGGAGCTGACCCCCATTAGAGTTAAAATTAATCGTTTCATGTAAATGTATTTATTGTTTTTTCAAGGGTCACATGCAGTTCGCTTTTGATCATTTTACATGAGTGATAAAATTTCGAACAAGCTCGTTTCATGTAAATGTATTTATTGTTTTTTCAAGGGTCACATGCAGTTCGCTTTTGATCATTCTATGAGGTTGATGCTGCGATTAACATGATCAATTGTGTCCTAATTTCGTCGTCGTCTTGTCGTACTGCTGCTGCTACTGCGTCTAGGACTGCTACTTCTTGTTGTTGTTCGTGTTCTTGTAGGTGCGCTGGAACGTGTCGTGGGTCGAGTTGTCCGAGTCGTAGAAGACCGTCTTGTTGTGGGTTGTGTTGTTGTTGTTCGTCGTGTTGTTGTTCTAGACGTAGATCTCGTGCTCGTAGTGGGTCGAGTTGTCCGAGTCGTAGAAGACCGTCTTGTTGTGGGTTGTGTTGTTGTTCGTCGTGTTGTTGTTCTAGACGTAGATCGCGTGTTGGGACGCGAGTCGGATCTTGATCTTGTAGTAGTTCTTGATGTATTTGGTCGTGACGTGGTTCTACTTCGAGTTGTGGCTCTTGTGTTTGCACGCGAAGCGACTCTGTTTCGAGTTGTAGCTCCTAAAACACTTCGACTGCTAAGGCTTGAGTTTCTGTATCGAGATCCTCGACGGCCATTAGCGTAGGACAATGAACGCCCTCTATAATTGTTGTATCTAAAGTTGTTGTAACCGTAATTAGTATACCCAAAATTATTATAGCCATAGAAGCAAAATGGATTATTCCAACGGTTGTATCCGTAAGGATAATTATTATAACCCCAGTTGTTCCAACCCCAATTCCAGCCCAAATTCCAACCCCAATTATTGCCATAAGGATATCCCCACCCATAAGTATAATAAGGGCTATTATCATAAATTAGGACCGTCACATCGTTGCTATTATTTTCTCCCCATCCAGCATAATTAACTGTGTTTTCAGAGTCATCGTCATAATCCCCTTCATATGAATCAATATCGGTAAAAACAGTGTCGTCATTTTCAAGCTGAAGAGATTTTTCTTTAAAATAATTTGTATAATAATTCGATGAATTAGAAGCGTCGTCAACAGTAGTGGTGTTTTGTTCAACAGCTGGGGTATCTGCATAAATTCCGTCTTCATAGACTCCTGCAT
>JABAYZ010000231.1 GCA_018608735.1 Flavobacteriaceae bacterium
AAAAAGTAGCTATTTCTGCACCATCTGCAGATGCTCCAATGTTTGTAATGGGTGTAAACCACAAAGAAATTACAGCAGACCATACTATAGTTTCTAATGCATCATGTACTACAAACTGTTTAGCCCCATTGGCTAAAGTTATCAATGATAACTTTGGAATTGAAGAAGGATTAATGACCACTGTCCATGCAGCAACAGCTACACAATTTACAGTAGATGGCCCGTCAAGAAAAGATTACAGACTAGGTCGTGCATCTCTAAACAATATAGTACCAGCTTCAACTGGTGCCGCTAAAGCAGTTGGAAAAGTAATTCCAGAACTAAACGGTAAATTAACAGGAATGGCTTTTAGAGTTCCCACTGTAGATGTATCGGTTGTTGATTTAACATGTCGTTTGAAAAATGGCGCTTCTTTTGAAGATGTTAAAGCAGCCATTAAGCATGCTTCAGAAAATGAATTAAAAGGAATTTTGGGCTATACTGAAGAAGGAGTTGTGTCTCAAGATTTTGTATCAGAAACAAAGACAAGTACTTTTGATGCCAATGCAAGTATGGGACTTAATGATAACTTCGTTAAGCTTATCTCTTGGTATGATAACGAGTATGGCTACTCAGCTAAATTAGTAGATTTAGCTCATTATATTAGTGTAATATAATTCATGTAATTCTTAAAAAATACTGTTACTTAGGTAACAGTATTTTTTTTAATATATTTAAAAATATGATTTTTATAATAGACAGTGGTTCTACAAAATGTGATTGGATTGCAATTGATACTGAAACCGGTAAACAGCTTTTTGAAAAACAACGTACCAAAGGTTTAAATCCGGCAATCATCTCTGATTCTGAGGCGTTTAATATTATCAAAGCAAACGAAGTGATTTATGATAATAAATTAAATGTCACACATGTTTATTTTTATGGTGCTGGTTGTGGAACTGAAAAACCAAGCAAAATGCTTGAAGACGTTTTAGAATCTATTTTTTTAAATGCCGAAGTTGTTGTAGAAGAAGACACCTATGCAGCAATTTATGCAACCGTAGGAATAGCACACCGTCCAGCAGTAGTTTGTATTTTGGGAACAGGATCAAACTGCACCTATTATGACGGCGTCCAAGTAGACCAAAGAGTCACATCACTCGGATATTCAATCATGGATGATGCCTCCGGAAATTATTTTGGAAGAAAACTTTTAAGAGATTATTATTTTAATCAAATGCCTCACGATTTGAAGCTAGTGTTTGAGACACGCTATAACGTCAATGAAGATGCGATTAAAAATAACCTTTACAAAAAACCAAACCCAAATGCCTATTTAGCCACATTTGCCGAATTTTTGATTCTTAATAAAGAATCCGAATATATTCAAAATGTGATAAAAGAAGGCTTACGTCTGTTTGTAGAAACTATGATTTTACAATACAAAGAAGAACTTAAAACAGTTCCAGTACATTTTGCAGGCTCTATCGCCTATTTTACTCAGGAAGAGATTAAAGCAGTAGCTCAAGAATATGGATTTACAGTTGGTAACTTTGAAAGACGTCCAATAGAAGGCTTGGTAAAATATCATGCAGAAATTGCCCGAAGTTCTTAAGATTCTATTTTATAGCAATCACACTGATTTCTACATTCACAAATTTTGGTAAATTTGCCACCTCTACAGTTTCTCTAGCAGGTGCTGTAGCTTCATCAAAATAGTGTCCATAAACCGCATTAATTGCGCTAAAAGAATTCATATCCGAAATAAATATGGAGGCCTTGATTACATTTTCAAACGTCATATCTGCAGCCTCTAAAACCGCTTTTAGGTTTTTCATAACCTGTGTGGTTTCAACTTCAATAGAATCCATTACTAGTACTCCTGTTTCTGGGTGTAATGCGATTTGTCCTGATGTATATAAAGTGTTACCCACCAAAACGGCTTGATTGTAAGGGCCTATAGGTTGAGGTGCTTTGTTGGTAGTGATAATAGTTTTCATTTTTTATAATTGTTTATCAGGTTGTTTTCGTTTTTCATATTTAATATCTTTCAAGATACTCGATCGGATTCCAATAAAGAAATTCCAAGAACTCCGTGTGCTAAATGGAATCCAAGAAAAATTCATTCTCCAACTCTCCAAATCCCGTTCAAAACGCAACTGCGTATATGTGAATCCTTTATTCTTTAGATCATATCCAGAAGATGCACCAACACTCCATCTAGGAGATAATTCAATATCTCCAGAAAACATCAAAGAATGGGATGAAATCTCACTCTGACGTCTTGAATTGGAGTAATTGACAGCATAAGCAAGACGCAAACTCCATGGAATGGTGTAATTATAAAGTTCTGTTGCAGTCACCTCTTCATCGTCTCTTTTGGTGTTTAATTGTTGGTCTGCAAAGTCCTGAGCTTTACCAAATAAATCATCTGCTCGTCCACCACTTTTGATAGATTCATTTCTAGAAGCATCATTATTTGTATCATTATCTTTGAAAGTATCACTTGACAAACTATAACTCATCGTCATATTGGCACTCGTTAAACGAAATAAACTCCCTCCATTTTTTATATTAAAGGTATTGATTTTTGTATGGTTATTATCCAAAGCATAGGGGTCTAAAGTCGCTCCAAAATTCACACTCATCTTATTGTCAAACAACTGAGTTCCACCTGAAACACGAACAGGACTCCAGTTTAAAGAATCACCTGCAACATTATAATTTGTAGAAAAATTAAGTGAATTCAGTAAAAACACCTTTTTGGCTTCTGTAGCCGTGCTGTCTTTGTCACGAACTTTTGCTTCAATATTATTATTAAGAGATAATCCAACCGAACTCGAATATACTTTTCCAGGAGATCCAAACAAGGATTGCTCAAAGCGAGTGTATTCAACCTCGTTTGAAGTTACACCATCGGCACTAACGACCTCATAGCTTTCATAATACTGGTCAAAGGCTGGATTGATATTATAACTTACCGAGGGACGCATCACATGCCGAATGGCTTGTATTTTTTTGTCCTCTCCAAAATTAAAAAGCCCATAAACAGTCGTACCTAAACTGGTGCTAAAATTATAAGTTCTAAAAGAATCAAACCCTTTTAGTGGGGTTGTTACTACCGATTGTGATTCGGCGTCATAAGATTTATTGATCGTATTAAACGTCCAGTTTTCTCTATAATTAGCACTGGTACTCATGCTAAAGTGTTTAAATAATTTAAAATTGGTGCTAATTGGAATACTGTGTTGAAACCCTGCTTTAGCATCTTCAAACATCTCTGCTTTAAAAAATAATGAATCCGTGGTTTGAATTCGATTTTCTCCGCGTACACTATACTGTAAATTTATATTTTGAAGGGCGCCTTTATTACTTCCAGTTTTTGGAGCAAAGGGATAAATGCGATCAATACTCCCTTGGAATGTTGGTAAGGTCAGATTAATCACTTGTGTGTTTGTATTTTGAGAATGTGTAGCAGTCAAACTAACATTTACCTGTGGCTCGGATTGAAAAGTTTTGGAATAAGAAACTGAAGACGATAATGTGTTATTTAAGAAATTTGAGGTATTGAGTTGGTTTACGGATTCCTGAAAATACGTACTACTTCCTAAATTTACTGAAGCTGAAAAACGAGAATTTGGATTGGATTTAGAATCCTGACTCTGATTCCACCTTAGATTATAGATTGTGCTTTTGGAGTAATCTGGAAAACCACGTTCACTATTGATGAGGTTTTCATATCGAAAACTTAAAGAACCTCTAAATTTATAACGTACGGCATAGTTACTTTCTATGCGCAGCCCATAACTGCCGTTGGTATAATAATCTCCAAGAGTCGCTAAATCAAAATAGTCACTGATTGCAAAATAATATCCTCCATTTTGAAGGAAATACCCTCTATTACTTTCTTCGCCAAAAGACGGAAAAATTACACCAGAAGTTCGTGTTTGGGTTAATGGAAAAAATGCAAATGGCAACCCAATAGGCGTAGGGACATTGGCAATAAACATATTGGTTAGGCCAGTGACTACTTTTTTTCCAGGTACAATTTTGGCTTTACGTAATAAAAAATAATATTCTGGATTCTCATCGTTTTCTGAAGTGGTAAACTTTGCACGTTTCACAAAATATACAGAGTCATTTTCTTTTTTTGTTAAATCAGAAATAATGCGCCCACCCTGTTGTTCAGTCTTAGAATTCCATATGAGTGCTTTTTTAGTTTTAATATTAAACACAATAGAATCTGGTTCTACAACATCTTTTCCTTGCTTAAATACGGGGTGTTGTGAGTAGGTTCCTAAAGAATCTTTCAAACGTCCGGCAAAAACAAGATCCTTCCCATAGTCAATAATAATTACTCCTGCATTAATAACCATGTCTTTATACAGGATTTCAGCTTCATTGTAAAGGTATATTTGCTGTGTTTTTTGATTTATAGAAGTATAGTCTTTCGCTTTATAAGTCACAATCCCCTCAAGAAATTTTTTGGAGTTTGCAAGACTATCATTCGCTATCGAATCCAGTTCAATCGGATTTAACTCTTGGGCAGGAATCGAATCATTTTCAATCGGATTTAGTTTTTGAGTAGTAATCGAATCAGTTTTAATCTCAAGAAAATTGGAAATCGGAACTTCTTTTGGAGGTAAGTTTGAATTAGGAATATCCTGTGCCATGCCTACAGTGTTAGTAAACACTGTAAAACTTAAAATAAAAACTAGCTGAAAGAATCTTGTTTTCAATGCTTTTCTGAGTATTTTTGTATTAAATGGCTCGATTTTTGAAAAATCAAAGTTACGGATATTTTTTTTTGATTTTCAGATTTTAACTATTCGATTCAACGGTAAATTAATGATTATGCAAATGCAAATAAAATTCTTTTTAGTATTAACGCTCTTTTTTGGGATTTACACATTGAACTCGCAAACCAATACCAAACCTTTTGTGGTCGTATTAGATGCAGGACACGGCGGAAAAGACCCTGGTCGACCAACTAATTTTGGCTATAAAGAAAAGGATATTGCATTGAAAATTGTGTTAAAAATTGGCGAAAATTTAGAAAAACAAAAAAACATAAAAGTTATTTACACTCGAAAAACAGATGTTTTTGTAGAATTAAGAAAGCGCGCTTCAATTGCCAATAAAGCAGATGCCGATTTATTTGTCTCCGTACATTGTAATGCACATAGCTCACAGGCTTTTGGTACCGAAACCTATGTTTTGGGTCTTGGTCGTAGTGAATCAAACTTTAGAGTTGCAAAACAAGAAAACGAAGTTATTTTCTATGAGGACGACTTTGAAACTAATTATCAAGGTTTTGACCCCAATTCACCAGAAACCATGATTGGATTGACACTTATGCAAGAAGATTATTTGGATCAAAGTATACTCTTGGCGCGAAACATTCAAGATAATTTTACGAAAAAATTAAAACGCAAAAATAGAGGGGTCAAACAAGCTGTTTTTTGGGTGCTTCACAACACCTATATGCCAAGCGTGTTAGTTGAAACAGGATTTATCACCAATAAAAAAGAAGGCGATTATCTCAACTCCGTGGAAGGAAAAAACAATATATCAAAAAGTATATCCGATGCAATTTTAGATTATAAGTTGAGTTTAAACACAGACGTTTTGGTTGAGAATTCCAAAAGCGAAACAGAAACAGCTCAAGCTGTAGTGTTTAAAGTTCAAATTGCAGCAGGCTCCAAGAAAATAGTAATCAAACCTAACAACTTTAAAGGATTAGATAAAATTTCAAGAGTAAAATCAAATGCGATTTACCGCTATTTTTACGGGAGTACCTCTAGCTTTGATACCGCTGTGGATTTACAAAAAAAGGCCATCGCCAAAGGCTATAGTGACGCTTTTGTTGTAGCGTATAAAAATGATCAAAAAATCTCAATTCAAACGGCTTTAAAAACTACTAAGTAATAGACCCTATTATTTCAATATTATTGTTAAATTTGTAAGAAGAAAAAAACGATCACATTGAAATTATCTAAGGAAATTAAAACCGCTGTTCTTGTCATTTCAGGAATATTACTTTTCGTCTTTATTTTTTACTATTTAAAAGGTGAAAATATTCTTGACAACTCAAAAAAAATCACAGCAATTTATGACAATGTTGAAGGGTTGGCACCCTCTGCTGCAGTAACCATTAATGGCCATAGAATAGGCAAAGTTCAATCCATAGAATTTACAGACGATCGTTCTGGGAAATTAAGCGTATCCATGCTTATTGATAGTGATTTTGAATTCTCCAAAAACAGTAAAGCTCAGCTTTATGAAGCTGGTCTAATAGGAGGGAAAGCAATTGCTATAATTCCTGCATTTGATGGAGGAACACCAATTAAGTCCGGCGATGTTTTAGTCTCTGATATAAAGCCTGGGCTTACAGATTTGGTTAATCAACGCTTAACGCCACTACAAGAAAAAATCGAAGCCATGATGGTCAGTGCAGATTCATTATTGGTCAATTTGAATGCTGTTTTTGATACCAAGACAAAACAAAGTATAAAATCAAGTATAGTTGAATTGGGTGCCACAATCGAATCCTTCAAAACTACCTCAGAATCTCTAAATGGAATGTTGGTAGATAACAAGTCAGCAATTGGGGAAACACTTACAAATTTCAATACAATATCCAAAGATCTTACAACCCTTAGTAGCTCATTATCAGCTTCTGATTTAGAAGCTATAATGGCAAATTTAAAATCCACGATATCCAATTTTGATCAATTATTATCCAGCATAGAAAAAGGAGAAGGCACCGTTGGAAAATTGATGAAAGATGAAGCCATTTACAATAATTTAGAAGGCGCTACCAAACAATTGGAGCAGCTTTTAGAAGATATGAAATTGAACCCGAAACGTTATGTGCATTTTTCATTATTTGGAAAAAAAGCCAAACAGTATGATGCGGACGGGAATGAATTAAAAAACAAGAAAGATTAACCAAATGAATTTTTTACCAAATGTAATTTTTGCATTTATACTTATTTTAGGTATTGGTTTTTTTGCTCGAAATGTTAGCAAATTAAAACGTAATATTTATTTAGGAAAAGATGTAGATGTTAGTGGTAACACAAAATTACGTTGGAAAAACATGGCCCAAATTGCTCTAGGTCAAAGTAAAATGGTTCGTCGTCCTATAGCTGGAATTCTTCACGTAATTGTATACCTAGGCTTTGTTATTATAAATATTGAAGTCTTAGAAATTATTATTGATGGCTTGTTTGGAACACATCGTATTCTTTCTGGAATAGGAAGTCTTTATGGTATTTTGATAGGCACTTTTGAAATACTTGCAGCACTTGTGTTAATAGCTGTAGTTGTTTTTTGGTTTCGTAGAAATGTAGTTGAGATCCGCCGCTTCATGAGTTCCGAAATGAAAGGCTGGCCAAAGTTAGACGGGAATTTGATCCTCTATTTCGAAATTGTATTGATGGGACTTTTTATCACAATGAATGCTGCCGACGTAGAATTTCAATCCATGAATTCCGGGAATGTTATAAGTCAATATTTCGCACCATTATTTGAAGGTTACAATGTTCATTTAATTGAACGCGTTGCTTGGTGGATGCATATTATAGGCATCCTGATTTTCTTAAACTATTTGTACTACTCCAAACATTTACACATCCTATTAGCATTTCCAAACACCTATTTTGGAAGTGTAAAACCAAAAGGTCAATTGGATAATTTACAGGCCGTTACCACTGAAGTTAAGCTCATGATGGATCCAAATATTGATCCTTTTTCGGCCACTGAAGATGATGGCTCAACACCCGATAAATTTGGAGCTAGTGATGTACAAGACCTAAATAAGATACAACTTTTAAATGCCTACACCTGTACTGAATGTGGACGTTGCACTAGTGAATGCCCCGCCAATCAAACCGGAAAAAAATTATCGCCAAGAAAAATCATGATGGACACCCGTGATCGTTTGGTAGAAGTAGGTAAAAATATAGACGCCAATAACGGTAAATTTATAGCAGATGGTAAACAACTCTTAGGAGACTATATAACCAATGAAGAACTTTGGGCGTGTACAAGTTGTAATGCTTGTGTTGAAGCCTGTCCCATAAGTATAGACCCACTTTCAATTATTATCGAAATGCGACGCTATTTGGTAATGGAACAAAGTGCAGCTCCAATGGAGTTAAATAACATGATGTCTAATATTGAAAATAATGGGGCACCATGGCCCTACAATCAAATGGATCGATTAAACTGGAACAACTAGTAAAATTATATATTAAAAATTTATTATGAAAAGAGAAGAAGCTGATAAAATGTTACATGAAAAAGTAGAAGCAGGAGAATTAATAAGCCCAGTGCTACCAGGAGGTGTAAAAAACTATTTAATAGATATTGATGGAACCATCACAGAAGATGTTCCTAATGAAGAGCCAGAACGAATGGCAACATGTCTACCGTTTCTGGATGCTCTAAAAACTTGTAATAGCTGGTATGAAGAAGGGCATATGATTTGCTTTTTTACATCAAGGACTGAAGCACATAGAGAAGTAACTCAGAACTGGTTAAAACAACACGGATTTAAATACCATAGCCTATTAATGGGCAAGCCAAGAGGTGGAAACTACCATTGGATCGATAACCACTTAGTAAAAGCAACTCGCTATAATGGTAAATTTACAGATTTAGTTGAAAAAGAAGTGACGATCGAAGTTTTTGACGATGGTCAACATGATTAATATTTAGACTATGAGCGACGTATTAAAAGTCCCTACAATGGCCGAGTTAACGGCACAAGGTAAACAACCCGAAGTTTTATTTTGGGTTGGTTGTGCAGGAAGTTTTGATGATCGTGCCAGAAAAATCACTAAAGCCTTTGTAAAATTATTACACAAGGCTAAAGTTGATTTTGCGGTATTAGGTACTGAAGAAAGTTGCACAGGAGATCCTGCCAAACGCTCTGGAAATGAATTTTTATTTCAAATGCAAGCCGTTACTAATATAGAAGTGCTCAATGCCTACGACGTCAAAAAAATTGTAACCGCCTGTCCCCATTGTTTTAATACGCTCAAAAATGAATATCCCTCTCTTGGAGGAGATTATAAGGTCATGCACCATACACAATTTCTAAAAAGCTTATTGGATGAAGGCCGTCTAACCATCGAAGGAGGTAAGTTTAAAGGCAAGCGAATCACATTCCACGACCCCTGTTATTTGGGACGCGCTAATGACGTTTATGAAGCACCTCGTGAGCTGATCAAAAACCTAGATGCCGAACTTGTTGAAATGAAAAATTGCCGCAAAAAAGGACTATGTTGCGGCGCTGGTGGGGCACAAATGTTTAAAGATGCCGAACAAGGCGATAAAGAAATAAACATAGAACGAACAGAACAAGCCATGCAGGTCAAGCCCGATATCATTGCGGCTGGTTGTCCGTTTTGTAACACCATGATGACTGATGGCGTTAAAAACAAAGCTGAAGGTCAGATTGAAGTTATGGATGTCGCGGAATTGATTGCAAATGCGCATGATATATAAAATAATAAATACCAAATATAAATGCTAGTTAACTTTGATACTCTTCCTGAAACCGCTCGTATTTGGATTTATCAGTGTAATCGTTCATTTTCTGATTTAGAACTAGAACAACTATCAGCTAAATTAACTGCATTTTTAGAAAATTGGACTGCGCATGGTGCCGATCTAAATGCAGGGTTCGAAATCAAGTATAAACGCTTTATTGTCATTGCTTTGGATCAGCAAATGAATGCTGCAACAGGCTGCTCTATAGATACCTCTGTGAAGTTTATCCAAGAACTTGAAGCCACTTATAAAGTCGATTTGATGGACAAAATGAATGTGTCCTACAAACAAGGGGAATATGTCGCATACAAAACATTGATAGATTTTAAAAAGATGGCGAAAGATAAAGCCGTCTCTAAAAATACGATTGTATTTAACAATCTTGTTAATACTAAGGCAGAATACTTAGAATTTTGGGAAGTACCAGCCTCTGAAAGCTGGCATAGCCGATTTGTATAGTCTTTTAAATAGATTTTGAAATATTACTATTTTTTGGTACTTTGAAATATAAATATTAACCAAACCAATTAACTTATGAAGAATTTTGTTTCAATTTTCGCTTTGATTGCCTTGTTTTCCTGTACCAATGAGCCTGCAAACAACGGACAAGTAACCCCTCCTATTGTGGCCAGTACTTTCAGTAGTTTAACCAATTTGATTGATGAACTTAAAGTAGACCCACAACGTTTTTCAATTACAGACCCAACAGTGGCGTCCAGTATCACTGGAGAAGAAGGTACAATTATTAGATTTGGTGCCAATTCGTTTAAAGCCCCTGATGGGACTACGATTACTTCTGAGGTTCAAGTTGATTTAAATGAATACTTAAGCTTATCCAACATGTTGAAAAATAATATTCAAACACTCTCAAATGGTCAGTTACTAGTCACTGGAGGTAGTTTTGAGCTTTCGGCAACAAGTCCAAATAATCCAGTTCTGACAGTTGAACCTTGGTCCGTAAGTGCTGAGATTCCTGTTCAAACAAACCTTACAGGTTTTGAAAATCAAATGCGTTTATTTACAGGAGAACGCGTCGTTTTGGATGGAAGAGAACAAGTAAATTGGAATTTTACTCAAAATTCAGAATCTTGGTTTAATGAAGGCGTTATGAATTTCTCTGGGATTGACCTCGGACTCTCCAATTGTGATGCACTTCTTCAATTGGCTGGCGAAAATCCAACACAATTTTCAGTATATTTTGAAGGGGTTACAGACCCTTCCACTTATGCGGTTTGGATGTTTATAAATGATTTTCCATCTGTTATAGGGATAACAAGCCCAACCACTGATGGTGCTGGAGTTAAAACATATAACAATAGTATCCCTATGGGGCTAAACGCGACATTGGTAGTTCTTGGAGTTGACGAAGATAGTTATCTTAAATTTGGTACACTAGATATTAATGTGCAAGGCGATGATGTTTTTACAGTACCTCTAGACTATGGCACTACTGAAATGTTAACTCAAGTCATCATTGCTTTAGGGAGTTAAATTTTAGGTGGACTTTTTTGATTGTCTTCCATTTCCCAAAACGGTAATTCATTAGGGTTTTTAGAGCGCGCCAATTCTGTTTCTAGGAGTTTCTTTTTAATACGAAGTCCTCCAGCATAACCTACCAATTTTTGTGATGAACCAATTACCCTACGACAGGGAATAATGAGCGCTATTGCATTGGCCCCATTGGCACTCGCCACTGCTCTGACCGCATTTGGATCTCCAATTTGTCGTGCTAGATCTAAATATGATATTGTCGTACCATAAGGAATAGTTTTTAACGCCTCCCACACCTTTAATTGAAACGGATTGCCCACCATTTTAATAGGTAGTGAAAATTCGGTTCGTGTACCTTTCAAAAAGGCTTTAATTTGTAAAATAGTTATTCTTAATAACGGCGTTTCTTTTTCAAAATAAAATGCGTCTAAACTTGTAAGTAATCGATTGTCAATTATAGAGCGCATTTTCCGATACCTAAAATCTAATAAACACAATTGGTTTTCATAACTTCCTAGAATTAACTCTCCAATGATGGTTTTGTAGTAGGATATAAAGATTATGTTTTTTGGGGCCATAATTTATTTAATTTACTGAAAATATAACCTATGTATATAGTAAATAAATAACTTACTTTAGGTTTTAAAGAACTAGATTTGGGATCTAAATACGCCATAAAATTAATAAAAAATAGGAGACTACCAAATTAATTTTATGTGTAACGTGCTCAAAATTATCAGATTAGAGGGTTTAGTATAGGGAAAATAAATTTCAACTATTAAATTGCTCTTAAAAACATTCAGAGTTTCTATTAAAAATAGTAATTTGGTGTTGGATTTAACACCCCCAATTTTTAAAATCATTTATGCGTCAATTCCTCACACTCTTAGTTTTTGTTTTTTCGATCTCACTTTTAGCTCAAGAATCGACATCTCCTTTAGATACTTCGGATGTGGAATTGCAGAAAACATGGGTTGATAGCCTCTACAATACACTTAGTACTAAAGAGAAAATTGGACAATTGTACATGATTCAAGTGTTTTCTAATCAAGATCAAAAAACAAAAGCGGCTGTTCTTAGTCAAATTACAGAACATCATATAGGCGGGGTTATTTATTCCAAAGGCGGTCCCGTGCGTCAAGCCAATCTTAATAATGAGTTACAAGCTGCTTCAAAAATTCCACTACTCGTTGGAATGGATGCCGAGTGGGGTCTTAGCATGCGCTTGGATTCTACCTATGCGTTTCCATGGAATATGACTCTAGGTGCTGTAAAAGATTTAGAACTAATTCGGCAAACTGGTGTGCAAATTGGGGAGCATTGTAAACGTATTGGGGTGCATTTTAATTTTGCGCCCGTAGTAGATATCAATACCAATCCTAATAACCCGATTATAGGAAACCGTTCTTTTGGGGAAGAAAAGGAAGCAGTTACCCTCCAGTCCTTGGCCTTTATGGAAGGCATGCAAAGTACTGGCGTGTTGGCAAATGCTAAACATTTTCCTGGTCATGGCGATACCAGCTCTGATTCCCATGAAACACTACCAACAATTGATTTTTCAGCCAAGCGTATAGATTCCGTAGAATTATACCCATATAAGAAATTAATACCAAAAGGATTATCTTCAGTCATGGTCGCCCACCTGAATGTACCTAATCTTGACCCGAGACCCAATTATCCATCCTCTTTATCCTATCCAATTGTCACCGAATTATTAAAAGAAAAACTCGGATTTAAAGGTTTGATTTTTACGGATGCTTTGAGTATGAAAGGGGCCTCTAATTTTAGTGATCCTGGAGAGATCGATTTGCAAGCTTTTCTGGCAGGAAATGATGTGATGCTCATGTCTAATAAAGTGTCAGAAGGGGTAGATGTCTTATTCAAAGCTGTGGAATCGGGAGTTATTTCCGAAGAACGTTTAGCACATTCAGTCAAAAAAATATTAAGTGCCAAATACAAAGTTGGTCTACATCAATTTGAACCGATTAATACCACAAATTTAATAGCCGACTTGAACCGCCAAAAGGACGATCTCTTGTATGAGAAATTGATGGAAAATGCCATCACACTGGTTCAAAATCAAAAACATAATTTACCCCTTGAAAATTTAGAACTCCACAAAATTGCATATGTAGCTATGGGTGATGCGGTTTCAACTCCTTTTGTGAATACCCTAAAAAAATACACCAAAGTGGAAGCGGTGAGCGCTAAAAATTTAGATGAATTAATTTCGTCTTTGAAGCGCTATAATACTGTAATTGTTGGGTTTCATAAATCCAATGCAAGCCCATGGAAACCCCATCAATTTTCTGATAAAGAATTGGTTTGGCTTTATGAAATTGCACGAACTAACAATGTCATTTTAACGGTCTTTGCAAAACCCTATGCGTTGAATGATTTAAAAACCCTTGAGAATTTTGAAAGCATTCTTATGGCCTATCAAAATAGTCCAATTGCGCAGCAAAAAGCAGCTCAAATTATTTTTGGAGCCCTTCCTGCTTTAGGTAATCTACCCGTCAGTTGCGGCCCAAACTTTGAAGCAGGGCTTGGTTTACAAACCTTTTCCTTAAACCGATTGACCTATGGTCTACCAGAATCGGTTGGGGTAGATGCCGCCCGTTTACACAAAATTGACTCCATGGCGTCCTATGCAGTCGCAGAACATATGACTCCTGGGATTCAACTTTTAGTAGCTCGAAAAGGAAAAGTGATTTATGAAAAAACATTTGGACACCACACCTATAAAAAAACCACTCAAGTTACACATGATGATCTTTATGATTTGGCCTCTCTAACCAAAATATTAGCTACACTGCCTTTGTTTATGGAGTTGGTAGACTCAGGAGTGATTGGTTTAAAGTCTACCTTAGGCGACGTATTGCCTTCTTATAGAAACACCAATAAAGAAGCGATTACAGTTAAAGAAATGCTTTCGCATTTTGCTCAACTAAAACCATGGATTCCGTTTTATGTAGCGACCTTAGATACGATTACTAAAAAGCGAATACCAAAGTTTTTCAAATCAAAACCATCCAATAAATTTCCAATTAAAATTAACGAACAACTCTATTTGCGCAAGGATTTTAGAGACAGTATTCAAAATCAAATTATCAATTCAGAATTACTCGAAGACAAAGAGTATCGCTACAGTGATTTGCCCTATTACATTCTGAAACTAATCATAGAAAATCACTATAACCTTCCCTTGGATGCATTGGTGCAACAGCATTTTTATAAACCCTTAGGAGCTAATTATTCTACCTATAGCCCTTTAGATAAATTTAGCATAAACCAGGTTGTTCCTACCGAAATAGATAAGTACTTTCGCTTTGGTACTGTTCACGGTTATGTTCATGATATGGGTGCTGCCATGCAAAATGGAATTGGTGGTCATGCCGGTTTATTTAGTACTGCCAATGATGTTGCAAAGCTTATGCAGTTATATCTTCAAGAAGGAACATACGGCGGTAAACGCTACTTTTCGGCAGACACATTTAGGATGTTTAATACCTGTCATTATTGCGACCAAGATAATCGAAGAGGTATAGGATTTGATAAACCGCAACTCGAAGACGAAGGACCTACATGTGGCTGCTTGTCGATGACAAGTTTTGGGCATTCTGGATTTACAGGAACATATACTTGGGCTGACCCTGAAGAAGAAATAGTTTATGTATTTTTGTCCAATAGAACGTATCCAGAATCTGGATCCAATCGTCTCTTAAAAGAAAATATCAGAACAGAAATTCAACGTCTAATCTACGAATCAATTATAGAATAATATGAATATAGGAATTGTGTGTTATCCAACATTTGGTGGTAGTGGTGTTTTGGCAACTGAACTAGGCTTAGAATTATCTCGAAAAGGGCATGAAGTACATTTCATTACCTATAGTCAACCTGTGCGTTTAGAACTCTTGAGTTCCAATGTGCAATTTCATGAAGTTAATGTTCCAGATTACCCCTTATTTCATTACCAACCCTATGAGTTAGCCCTGTCCAGTAAATTGGTCGATATGGTCAAGATTCATAACATTGATGTCTTGCATGTACACTATGCCATTCCTCATGCCTATGCGGCTTATATGGCCAAAAAAATGCTTCATGAAGAAGGTATTGATGTACCAATCGTAACCACCTTACACGGTACTGATGTGACCTTAGTGGGGAGCCACCCTTTTTATAAAACAGCAGTTACATTTAGCATTAATAAATCAGATGCCGTAACCTCAGTTTCTCAAAATTTAAAAGAAGTTACACAGCATTTATTCAATACACAAAAAGACATAAAAGTCATTCCAAATTTTATTGATATAGAAAAATACCAAACAACTTATATAGACTGTGACCGTCATCTTTTAGCACTTCCAGAGGAACGCGTCATTACGCATGTAAGTAATTTTAGACCTGTCAAACGCATTGCGGATGTGGTTGAAATTTTCTATAGAATTCAAAAAGAACTGCCAGCAAAACTAATGATGGTAGGGGAAGGCCCAGAGCGTAAAAATGCCGAACAATTATGTAAAACCTATAACATTGAGGATAAAGTGGTGTTTTTAGGGAATAGTAATGAAGTAAATAAAATATTATGTTTTAGTGATTTATTTTTATTACCCTCTGAAACAGAGAGTTTCGGATTAGCCGCATTAGAAGCTATGGCTTCTGGAGTTCCCGTAATTTCAAGTAATTCTGGAGGTATTCCCGAAGTGAATATTGAAGGGGTGTCAGGACATTTAAGCCCAGTAGGTGCGATCGACGAAATGGCTCAAAATGCAATTAAGATTCTTAAAGATGACAGGACTTTAAATACATTTAAAGAAGGTGCACAAGTCACGGCGACTAAATTTGATATTCACAAAATTGTTCCTTTTTATGAAACTATTTATGAAGAAGCGCTCCAAAACTGCATTTCAATTTAATTTATAAAAAGAATCCACACTTAGTAGCGTTGGAATTTTTGTTTTTATAATAATACAATTACTTTTAC
>JABAYZ010000065.1 GCA_018608735.1 Flavobacteriaceae bacterium
ATAAGGCACTCAATGACGGTTGGGTGATCACATTTCCTCAAGGGACTACAACCCCTTTTAAGCCTATTCGCAAGGGAACAGCGCATATTATTAAGCATTATCAACCTATAGTCGTCCCCATTGTAATTGATGGTTTTAGACGTTCATTTGATAAAAAGGGTATCCGAGTGAAGAAAAAAAATATTCTTCAAACTATGGAAATTAAAGCACCTTTAGAAATCGATTATGAAAACGAGTCGATAGATCAAATTGTTGAAAAAATTGAGTATGCAATTGAGCAACACCCCTCATTTATGAAAGTGATTTCTCAAGAGGAACTTTTGGAGAATGAATCAATGAATAACAAACGAAAATGGTAAGCTATGGGTTTGTTTCTAATGCTTTCAGGTTTTTGTAATTAGACTTTAGACGTTTCAATAACAGCCCATAAATTAAGTAATAAAACCCTAACAATAACGTTGTAATTAGTGCCATTGTAATAAGGCTTAACCCAACCACAATCAGATAAAAAATAGTAATATTATTTCCACCCTCAGATTCAATTCCCGAGAGTAAGGTTTGAACTTCTGGATTGTTTGTCAACTCAATACATACACCAATTACAATTGAAATACACATAAACACCAGATTGAAAATCACATAGTGCTTTACGGTTTTACGCGTTTTTAAAATGCGTTCCATTAACATTTTTGTGTTTTCAGTTGCTGAAATGTTTCTGTAATTTTTATAAAATATAAAAAAGAAATAAATTAAAACGATATACCCCAATGCCATGAGAGGGTATATGATATAATTGACATCATAACGCTCCATTTTTTTTAAATCTTCAGCGCTACCAGTAACAAAGGAGATAAGTGTCCAAAACGCAAATTCTAACAGACTAATAATGAAAATCCATTTCACAATCGATGAAGAGCGTTTATAAATGATGTTATAAATCTCATCTTTGTTTAAGCTTGGAAAGCTTTCAGATGACGTTTCCCAATCTTTTTTTAGTAGTTCTAGTTCATCCATAATTAAGAATTTACTTGGGCTTTTAGCTTTGTTTTAATTCGAGTCATACGTACTCGAGCATTAACTTCGCTTATCCCTAATGTTTCACTAATTTCTTTATAATTTTTATTTTCTAAAAACAGAAAAATAATTCCTTTGTCGATATCATTCAATTTTTGTACAGCAGCATAAATCATTTTTAATTGTTCATCTTTGGTGTCATCATAGTCTTCATAGGATAATTTGTAGGCCACAGGCTCAATGCTTTGGCTTTCTACTCGGCGTAAGGATTTTCTATATAAGGTGATTGAAGTATTTAAACCGACCCTGTACATCCAAGTACTAAATTTAGATTCTCCTCTAAATTTTGGAAAGGCTTTCCATAATTGAATGGTTATTTCTTGAAATAAATCTTTATGTGCGTCACTATCATTCGTATAGAGCCGGCAAATTTTGTGCACAATATTCTGGTGCGTTTGCAATAGTTCTACGAAATTTTTCTCTGATGCTGACTTCAAATGGATTATTTTGATTAAATATTAAGGGATGTTTTCTAGACGTTCACCAGCTCTAATTTCAAAAGTCAATTGATTTTGTCGAGGGGGATATAAACAGGTCGTGAATTCAGAAAATGCACAGGGCGGATTAAATAGATAATTAAAATCTAATATAACTTTTCCATCTACTTCAGGAATCGTAATATATAAATAGCGTCCACCGCCATAAGTGGTTTCGCCAGAAGTCAAATCCCCAACCATAACAAACCCTCCACTGCCCACATCCAAACTGTGTTTTTTGCCAGTATACATAAAACTCACTTGGCCAATAAAATCGGTTACATCTGTTAGTCCCAGCTTTGAATCTACGGCTTCTAAATGTGTGGTTTCAAAATACTCAAAATCCCCTTCAATAATGAAATCACTGTTGAGGTCATAACTTTTAAATCCTTTAAAGGATTCAATGGCAGGATTTTTTTTGTCCCAAACCCTCAAATAGAGTGCTCCAGAACGCGTGATGATTCTCCATTTGACCTGTTTGTGAAAAAGGATAATGGAATTCCCATTGGCATCGATATTCAATGTTAAGGTCTTTATTTGAGCACCAGTACCGTTTGTGATAATTACGCCGTCGGCTGCGTGAAAAGTAAGTGCTTCTTTTGATAAATTGATGCTTCCAATTGTGGAGACCAAATTTTTTATGTTCAACACAAAATGATTTGAATCGGCACTTCCAAAAGTATTTGTAGTAGAATCTAATTTAAATAGGCCCGCCAGTTCAAGATATTTAACACGTCCCTCAGCACGTATTTTTAGCGCCTGGTTCATGGTGTTTGTATATGCTGAATCAATTAATCTAGTAGTTCCGGTCTCTTTGCAATTAAAAAATAAGACTATTAAACTTCCTATAAAAAAGCACTTTTTCATACAAATTAAGGTTTTGAACTTACTTGTGGTTTTGACCCTTTTGGAGGCATTGGTCCTCGTAAATGGATAATTAATCCATCCAAGAAATTTCGCAAAAACTGATCGCCACATTCCATATATTTTGGATGAGTTTCATTTCTGAAGATTGCATTGAGCTCACTCTTTGTAATTTTAAAATCTTTTAAACCACAAATTTTTACAATATCATCATCTCTTAATTTGTGAGCGACTCTAAGTTTTTTAAAAATATCATTGTTATTTAATCCCATGCTTCAAAGGTAGTATTTTTATAAGTGATGAAAGTCTATTGCCATCAAAAGCAACTAATGACTTTGTTTTGAATTCAATTAAAAAAAAGCTACCTATCGTATGAAGTAGCTTTTAGATCTATGCATTCAAAATTAAATTATTCTATAATTCCACCACAACTCACGCGACTTCCTGCAGCTCCAGAGGGTTGAGATGTAAAATCATCCACACCTTGATGAATAATAATACCCTTTCCTAGAATATCTTTGGTGCCATCGCCACAACCAATACACCATTGATCTGTACTGAATTCGACTACCGATGTTTCATTTTCAACAACGAAATTTCCAATATCCCCTTTGTGGTAACCTGTCTCAGCACCCCATTTTCCATGCGGTTGTGCCGTTGGATTCCAATGCCCGCCAGCAGATTTACCATCTGCAGATGAACAATCTCCTTTCTCATGAATATGTATGGCATGTGACCCTAACGACAGCCCTTGTATTGTAGCAATCATTTGAACAAAGCCATTCGTTTCTACAAATTCAGCAGTGCCAGTAACATTGCTTTTACTTTTTGGATTTAGTTGTATGGTTAAAGCGCGTACGCTTTCAACGACTTCTTGTTCAGTATCAGAGGAGTCTGTTGATTTTGTCTCTGTTTTTTTTACGCCATTTTTACATGCCAATATGCTGAAAACAAGGAATAAAGATAGAATTGTATTTTTCATTTGAATTGAATTTAGTTAGTCGAAAGTTAGTTAAAATATTGTAAGCTTATAAATAATAGGGCTTAATTTTTTAGTTTAAATGTTTTTATAGTTTTAAATGGCGATAATTTAACAGCTTCCATTTCAGTCTTAAATGTTGACCATTCGTCCTCAAAAAAGCTATTGGTTGTTTTTAAGGCGTCGTCAATTGCAGTAGTTGCGTGTTCAATAAGTTGGCGTTCCGTTTTGGAAACCCCATGTTGTCGTGTACCAATATAATAGGAGGCCAATCCAATACGTTCTGTTACAGAAACTTCTGGGTCACTAGTAATTCCTTGACGTTTGTCGTTTTTTCCAAAATAAAGCGCCAAAATAGCTTCTATTTTTTTTGTGATTTCTTTACAGTTTTCAATGGCATCTTTATTTAATTTTTCATTATTCTCTTTCAATGTATTAGAAAATTCAGAGACTATTTTTTTGCTTTCAACCAGTTGTTTAACGGCATTGGCGGTAATTTCTTGTAAACCTTCAAATTCTTTAAGTGTTTCATATACCTCAAGTGTTGAATTCCTATTATAGTTAATTCGAGGATCGCTTTTAACTTCAATAGTGGTTTCAGAATTTTGATCTCCATAACGCATTACGGCACGATATGTTCCAGGAAGGACTTGTACACCAGAGGGTTCTCGTTTTGATTTACTTAGGTTTTTGGAAGGCCTTTCGACTCCTTTTTCGTCCATGTTCCATTTCCAAGTATGAATTCCATTGTCTTTGGGTGCTTTTTGTTTTAAGGTTCGGATAAGACGATCTCCATCAAACAATTGAAGTTGTAAAGAATCCCATTTTACAGCTATTGGATCACTATTGTCATCTTCAGTCTCATCGTCTTTAGCCTCTGTTACTTCGAGCTCTTGTTTTTGCACTTTAAGATAATATGTAAACTGTGCACCACTATTTCTGTTTTCACCATTAAATAATGCATCCCCTCCAAATCGACTTCCCGTTGGCTGCTGATATGCGGCTTGATATGCGGTTGGAGGCTCAAATACATGTAGGGTGTTTTGGAGTAAACTTTGGTCTTTTGCAATTGCTCTCAATGGGCGAATATCGTCCAATACCCATGCGGCACGTCCAAAAGTACCAATTACTAAGTCATGCTCCCGAGGATGAATAATCAAGTCTTTGACTGAAACGGTAGGAAACCCTTCTGTCCATTTGTTCCATTTACCGCCGTTATCAATAGAGATGTAAAGCCCATCGTCTGTTCCTAAAAACAATAAATTAGGTTCTTCAGCATCTTCTACAATAGATAGTGCGTAACTGCCTACATCTGTGCCATCCACAATTCGTTCCCATGTTTTTCCGTAGTTTTTAGTGCGATACACATAAGGAGTATAATTAAATCGTCTGTAGTCATTGGCCACTAAAAGGGCTTCGCCTTTGGTCGTTTTAGAAGCTTTGATTTGAGGAATCCAACTCCCTTTGGGCAGGCCTTTTATGTTTTTAGTCACTTCTGTCCATTGCGTCCCACCGTTTTGTGTGTAGTGTACACGTCCATCGTCGGTACTTACCCAAAGCATATCTGCTTCCACTTCTGAGGGTTCGATGACCAAAATGGTACAATGATTTTCAGCGCCTGTAGCATCCATTGTCAAACCGCCACTTTCGTGCTGTTTTAATTTATCGGGGTCATTAGTGGTTAAATCTGGAGAAATAATATTCCATGTGTCGCCTTTATCTGTAGATTTGTGCACAAACTGACTTCCAAAATATAGAGTGCTATTTGAGTTTGGGTCTATGTTTATTGCTGCATTCCAATTAAAGCGAAGGGTGACATCCGCATCAGGGTGAGTGGGGCGTACAATATAGTTGTTTCCCGTTTTCCAATCATATCGACTTACATAGCCTTGTTGACTCATAGTCCATCCAAATTGGGAATCATCTTTATCGGGGATAACATCAAACCCATCTCCAAAACTTATTTCTTGCCAATATGAATTTCTGATGCCTTGTGCTCGCCATACATATGCAGGACCTCTCCAAGAGCCATTATCTTGCATGCCGCCATAGACATTATAAGGAAATTCATTATCTATATTAATATGATAAAATTGGGCCACGGGCAAATTCCCTATAAACCGCCAGCTGTTTCCACCATCTTTGGTGATGTTCATGCCGCCATCATTGCCATCAATCATAAAATTTCCGTTTGTAGGATGTATCCACCAAGCGTGATGATCCGGATGAACACCGTTGTCAACCCCATATGCTGGCATGAGTTGTGTAAAACTTTTTCCACCGTCTTCACTTACATTGACGTAGGTGAAAATCGAAAATAACCGGTTTTCGTTTTGAGAGTCTACATAAATATCTGCATAATAAAACGGACGGTTTCCAATTTCATTCATTTTATCGCTGACCATTTTCCATGAATCTCCACCATCTATACTTTTGTATAAAGCATTCTTTTTGGCTTCTACAAGTGCATAAATAACATTGGGTTTACTGGGGGCTATTGCAATTCCAATTCGACCTAAATCTCCTTTGGGTAATCCATCTTCTGAAGTAATTTTTTTCCATGTATCTCCACCATCATGGGTGCTGTATAATCCAGAGCCTTCGCCACCAGAATTGAAAAACCAAGGATCGCGTTTGTGTTCCCACATGGCAGCGATTAATTTGTTAGGATTTTTAGGATCCATGACCAAATCTGCAGCGCCACTTTTTTGATTTGTATATAATATTTTTGCCCACGTTTTTCCGCCATCAGTGGTTTTATAGACCCCACGTTCGGGATGAACACCCCAAGGAGATCCAATAGCAGCAGCAAAAACCGTATTTGGATTTGTTGGGTCTATAATTACGCGATGAATATGTCGGGTTTTCTCTAAACCCATAAGCTGCCAGGTTTTTCCACCATCTAATGATTTATAAATGCCAAAACCTCCATTTAGACTGTTTCGAGGATTACCTTCTCCAGTCCCTACCCATATGACACTAGGGTTGGATTGTTGGATGGCGACAGCTCCTATAGAAGCGGTTGCTTCATTTTCGAATATAGGGTCCCACTTGACTCCTCCTGAATCAGATTTCCATAAGCCACCAGATGCTGTTCCTGCATACATGATATCGGGATTCGAATGTACCACATCTATAGATGTGACGCGTCCAGACATGCCGCTTGGGCCGATATTTCGAGGAGTTTTATTTTTAAGAAGTGCCATGGAAAAGTCTTGTGCGGAAGCATTAAAACTTAAAACTAAAAACAGAACAGATAGTATAGTTTTCATTATAAGAGGAGTTTAATTTAGTTGTTTATGTTCGATGTAGTAATCTCTATCAATGCTAATTTCGGTTGCGTTGATAGCAGTTGTTTGCCAAACCTCAGTAGGAGTGAGCCATTGTGTTTTGGCATTAATTTCGATTTCAAGGGGCATTTTAAAATTTTCAACCACATTGATCCAACGGTAGTTTAATTCATTATTTTTTATAAAATACTCTAAGGTTGGAATTCTAATATCTCTTAGGTATTGATTAAAAAATGCCCTCAAATCTAGTCCAGACATTTCACTCAAATAGTTTTCAATTTCTTGCGTAGTGACAGTTTGATGGTAAAATGTTGTATTCAAGCCTCTTAAAATTTGTCTCCACTTCTCATCATCGTTAATCAGTTGACGCAAGGTGTGGAGCATATTAGCACCTTTATAATACATGTCAGATGAGCCCTCTGAATTCACATCATAGGTACCAATGATAGGTTTGTCATTTTGAATGTTTTTTCTGGTTCCAATGACGTAGTCTGCCGATGCTTCAGTACCATAATGATAGTCTAAAAATATATTTTCAGAATAGGCTGTAAACCCTTCGTGAATCCACATATCAGCGATGTCTTTATACGTAATGCTGTTTGCAAACCACTCATGCCCAGATTCGTGAATAATAATGAAATCAAACTTTAATCCCCAACCGGTTCTTGATAAGTCTCTTCCGAGATAGCCTTGTTTAAATTGATTCCCATAGGTCACAGAACTTTGGTGTTCCATCCCTAGATAAGGAACTTCAACTAATTTGAAACTGTCCTCATAAAAAGGGTAGGGACCAAACCAGTGTTCAAAGGATTTCATCATTTTGGGCACATCTTTAAAATGTTTTTTAGCTTTTTCGAGATGATCTCTCAAAACGTAGTAATCCATATCTAAAGAGCCGTTTTCACCATCATATACTTCTGAAAAATGAACATAATCTCCAATATTGATATTTACACCATAATTGTTAATAGGGTTCGTAACCACCCAATGGTAAGTTGTGGTTTCATTCTCTTTTTCTTCAATGGATTGTAATCGTCCGTTAGAAATATTCATTAAATGTTTTGGAACGTTGACACTAATTTTCATGCTGTCCACTTCATCATACATATGGTCTTTGTTTGGCCACCAAACGCTAGCACCCAGACCTTGACAGGAAGAGGCTATAAAATCAATGCCGTTTTTATCTTTTTTCCAAGAGATTCCTCCATCCCAAGGTGCTCTCACGGCAACGCGTGGTTGACCTTCATAATAGACCTCTATTTCTTCTAACTTTCCAATGTTAGTTTGTGGTTTTTTTAAGTTGATAAAGTGCGCATTACCATCTTTTATAATTGTCAATTCTTCGCCATCTTGAACCGCTTTAGTCAGTTTTAGGGGCGTTTGTAAATCAATTTGAAGCGTTTGATAGGGTTCAAGAACCGTATAGCGAATGGTGTTTTTTCCTTTAATAGATTTTGTTTCTGGGTTAACTGAAATGTCTAAGTGATAATAATTTAAATCCCACCAAGCCCTTTCAGGGGTGATACTACCTCTTAGCGTATCTTGATGTGTGAATTGTTTGGAGTCAGCGCCTAAAATTTGAGCTTGGATTGAAATGCTTATTAGTAAAAGAGGGATTAGAAATAATATCTTGGTTTTCATAGGTCTTTTTTAAAAGCTTAAATATTTAATTATCAATGTTTCACGAAAATAAATTTCCTTAAAGTTACACAATTTTTAAATGTATTTCTCAAAGACTATAAAATTTGCACAAAAAAAACGCCTCAATAGAGTAGAGACGTTTCATTTAGAGATTAAGATTCACTTAAAAACAATAGCTATTTTCTTCTTTTACTTTTTCAGCAATTTCGATACGTAAATCCACGATATCAGGGTAATTAGCATATTTTGTAAAACGCTTAAGTCCCATTAGCAACATGCGTTGTTCATCGCCTTCAGCAAAAGAAATAATACTTTCTTTTCCTTTTTCTTCGACAATATCTACAGCGTGATATAAATATAACTTAGCCATTGCTATTTGTGCAGATTGCTCTTTTTCACTGGTACGTTTCACGTTTTTCTCAGTTCTTAAAATTGCAGATTCCGCCATATAGATTTCAATTAAGATATCAGCAGCAGCAATTAGTAATTGTTGATGGTCTTCCAGTTGAGGGCCATATTTTTGAACTGCGCCTCCGGCTACCATTAAAAATGTCTTTTTTAATTTCCTAATCATTTCTTTTTCTTCTGAAAACAACTCAGAAAAATCTGGGGTATCAAAAGAAGGTATTCCCATGAGCTCTTCTTGAACCTTTGAAGCTGGTCCCAATAGATCCAGATGGCCTTTCATTGCTTTTTTAACCAACATACCAACAGAAAGCATTCTATTAATTTCGTTAGTTCCTTCATAGATACGTGCAATTCTAGCATCTCTCCACGCGGACTCCATAGGCGTTTCTTCAGAGAATCCCATACCACCAAAAATTTGAATTCCTTCATCTGCACAATTTTGCACATCTTCAGAAACCGCGACTTTTAGTATAGAACATTCAATGGCATATTCTTCAACACCTTTAAGTTCTGCTTCTTGATGGGTGTTTCCTGCAGCTTCACGAATGGCTATACGATCTTCGATGTCTTTAGCCGCTCTGTAGGTTGCCGATTCACCAGCATATGCACTGGCGGCCATCTCTGCTAACTTTACTTTTATGGCGCCAAAGTCTGCAATAGATGTTTTAAATTGTTTACGCTCCTTAGCATAATTTACGGCTATTGACAAAATACGTCTTTGAGAATCTAAACAAGCCGCAGCTAATTTAATACGTCCTACATTAAGTGAGTTCATCGCAATTTTAAATCCTTCACCACGACCAGCTAACATGTTTTCTGCAGGCACAACAGTATCATTGAAAAATACCTGTCGAGTAGAAGATGCTCGAATTCCTAATTTGTGTTCTTCTTCTCCCAAAGTAATGCCGTTTGGAGTGTCGCCATTATATTCTACAATAAAGCCCGTAATATTTTTATCATTCTCAATACGTGCAAATACAATCATCACACTACAAAACCCTGCATTTGAGATCCACATTTTTTGACCATTGATTTTATAGGTCTTTCCATCCTCAGAAAGCGTGGCAGTAGTTTTGCCAGAATTCGCATCCGATCCAGCACCAGGTTCTGTTAAACAATAGGCTCCAAACCATTCGCCAGAAGCTAGTTTTGGAACGTATTTTTGTTTTTGTTCATCTGTGCCATATAGTGTAATTGGCATGGTTCCAATTCCTGTATGTGCTCCAAAAGCTGTACTAAAAGACCCTGTTCCACTGGAGATGTAATCACAAGTTAATACCGTTGATACAAACCCCATTCCCATGCCGCCATAGGCTTCAGGAACAGCGACACTCAGGAATCCAAGATCACCTGCCTTACGCATACATTCTTCGGTCAAAGCAAAATCTTTGGCTTCAAATCGCGCTTTGTGTGGTATGATTTCACGATCATTAAATTCCATAACCGCTTCTTTCATCATACGTTGCTCTTCTGAAAAATCTTCAGGAGTAAATACGTTTTCACAGTTTGTTTCTTTGACTAAGAATTGACCGCCTCTGAGTAGTTGTTTGTCGTTTGTTTCCATGTTCTTTTAGATTTAAGACCCAAGATTCAAGAGTCAAGACTTTTTAAGTCCAGATTTGAAACTTGAAATCATTTTTTGTATTTGTTTTATTTTGTCTTCTAGTTCTTTAAATTTTTCTTCTGAAATGTATTTTTCATTGTGGACTACAATTAATTGGGTTTCCTATTCAAATGCAGAACCTAAGCTGTGTTCAAGGAATTGAGCAAAATGTATATTTGAGTTTTTACTTGTTCCTTCTGAAATATTTGAAGGAATTGAAACTGCACATCTGTTCATTTGACTCATTAATCCATAAGTTTCAAACTTTGGAAAACTTCGAGTAATTTTGTAGGACTCTGAAACTAGTTCCATACTTTCAATCCAAATTTTTAGCTTCTTAAAATTATGCATAACGTTGATTTTTTTGGTCTTGATTCTTGACTCTTTACTTCTTGTTTCTAATTTAGGAACTCAAAAATCCCACATGCGCCTTGTCCTGTACCTACACACATCGTAACTGCTCCGTACTTTCCATGCATGTTTTGTTTTCGCATTTCATCAAACAACTGAACCGATAGTTTTGCTCCTGTGCAACCTAATGGATGACCGAGTGCAATAGCTCCTCCATTGACGTTGATGATATCCGGATTAAGGTCTAATTCACGAATAACAGCTAAAGATTGCGAAGCAAAGGCTTCATTCAATTCAATAAGTGATAAATCGTCTTGTTGTAATCCAGCTTGTTTTAAGGCTTTTGGAATGGCTTTTACAGGACCAATTCCCATGATTCGAGGCTCAACTCCTGCAGCTGCATAATTTACTAATCGCGCAATTGGTTCAAGGTTTAATTCTTTGACCATGTCTTCGCTCATGACCATAACAAATGCGGCACCATCACTCATTTGCGATGAATTTCCTGCGGTGACACTACCACCGGCAGCAAATACAGCTCTTAGTTTTGCCAACGCTTCTTTACTTGTTCCAGCTCTTGGGCCTTCATCTTTTGTAACCGTATAAGATCGAGTTGCTTTTTTACCATTCCCATCGATATAATTTTCTTCAACCTCTATAGGAACAATTTGATCCTGAAAACGATTTTCTGCTTGTGCTTTTAAGGCTTTCATGTGAGAATTATAAGCAAATTCATCTTGATCCTCTCGTGACACTTTAAACTGATTAGCAACGGCTTCAGCGGTGTTTCCCATGCCCCAATAATAGTCTTCGTGCCCCGCTTTTACAATATCATAATTAAGCTCCGGTTTATAGCCAGTCATTGGAACACTACTCATGCTTTCTGCACCACCAGCAATGATACAATCGGCCATCCCAGCTTGAATTTTTGCGGTTGCCATTCCAATGGTTTCTATTCCCGACGAACAAAAACGGTTTACGGTCACTCCAGGGACATCGACAATATTTAATCCCATTAAGGAGATCAGTCGTGCCATATTTAGACCTTGAGACCCTTCGGGCATAGCGTTTCCAACAATAACATCGTCAATACGTTTTGGATCTAAATCTGGCAGTTCTTTCATCATATGTTTGATGGTTTCTGCGGCCAACTCGTCTGTTCGTTTAAAACGAAATACGCCTTTTGGTGCTTTGCCAACGGCAGTTCTATAGGCTTTTACAATGTAAGCGGTTTTCATAGTTTTATTGTTTATTTTAGAAAGAGAGTCTAGAATTTAGACGACTAGAAATTTGACTAATCACCTAAGTTATCCATAAACTTTCCTAACATTTTTTGAATTTGTAATATTTTATTTTCTAATTTTTCAAACTTATTTTTATCTAAATATCCTTCATTAAATGAGACTATTGGTTGAGTTTCCCATTCGAAAGCCGAACCAAGACTATTCTCTAAGTATTTCTTGAAATGTCTTTCTGTACTTTTACTAGAACCTTCAGAAATATTTGAAGGAATTGAAACAGCACATCTGTTCATTTGATTAATAAGGTTAAATTTTTCAAAATCCGGAAAAGTTCTAGTTAATCTGTAATTGTCTCTCACAAGAGAAATTCCATCTTGCCATACTTTTAATTTTTTGAAATTATGTCGTCCCATTAATTCTATACTCTAGCTTCTAGTTGTCTAGCTTCTAATTTCTAAGTGGTTTCCCTGTTTTCAACATGTGTTGTATACGCTCTAAAGTTTTTCTCTCAGTACACAGACTTAAGAAAGCTTCACGTTCTAAATCCAATAAATAGTGTTCGGATACTAAAGTGGGTTCAGACAAATCACCTCCAGCCATCACATAGGCCAGTTTATTAGCGATTTTCATGTCATGCGCTGAAATATAGTTGCTATCCTGCATCGCATCGGTACCTACTAAAAACATTCCCAAGGCTTGTTTTCCTAATACTTTTACATCTGTTCTTTTTATTGGTTGTGTGTATCCAGCATCAGCCATTAATTTGGCGTGCTGTTTGGCCACTGCGATTTGTCGGTCTTTATTGACCACAACAACATCTTTTCCTTTTTGCAAGAGATTTAAGTCAAAAGCTTCATAAGCCGATGTTGATACTTTTGCCATTCCAATGGTTAAAAAATGTTCTTGTAAGACGTTCAATTGGACATCACCTTTTTGAAATCCATCTTGTGCTCTCAAGGCCATTTCTTTTGAACCCCCACCGCCGGGGATTACACCAACACCAAACTCAACCAATCCCATGTAGGTTTCTGCTGCAGCCACAACTTTATCCGCATGAAGCGACAATTCACAACCACCACCTAGCGCCATGCCATGAGGCGCAGAAATTGTTGGGATGGAAGAATAGCGCATGCGCATCATAGAGTCTTGAAAATATTTGATGGCCATATTAAGTTCATCATATTCTTGTTCAGCTGCCATCATAAAGATCATGCCTATATTAGCACCAACTGAGAAGTTTGCGGCTTGATTACCCACAACCAGTCCTGCAAAATCTTTCTCGGCTAGATCAATAGCCTTATTTAATCCCGCTAAAACATCGCCACCAATGGTGTTCATTTTAGATTGGAATTCTAAGTTAAGAATACCATCGCCTATATCTTCAATTACGACACCAGAGTTTTTAAACACCTCGTTCGTTTTTCGAATGTTATCTAGAATGATGAAACTATCTTGTCCAGGTATTTTTGTTTGTGCTTTTCCGGGAATATCATAGGCATAGCTTGCGCCATTTTTTACGGTATAAAACGAATTATTTCCAGATGCTAGCATGTCATTAACCCATGCTGCGGGCTCTAAACCTTCTGCTTTCATTAGCTCGATTCCTTTTTCAACGCCAATAGCATCCCATATTTGGAAAGGTCCATGTTCCCAGCCAAAGCCTGCTTTCATGGCATCATCAATTTTATAAAGCTCATCTGTAATTTCTGGAATCCTATTGGAGACATAAGCAAATAGTGCGGTGAAACTTTTACGGTAAAATTCGCCGGCTTTATCTTTTCCATTGACTAATACCTTAAAACGATCCACGACTTTATCAATCGTTTTTGTGAGTTCTAAAGTCGCAAACTTTGCGCGTTTTGACGCCCGATATTCCAAGGTATTTAAGTCTAAACTTAAGATCTCTTTTTTGCCTTCAGTAGAAACGGATTTTTTATAAAATCCTTGCCCTGTCTTACTTCCTAACCACTTATTATTCATCATAGAGTTGATGAAGTCAGGTAATTCAAATAACGCTAAACGTTCATCTTTTGGGCAGTTTTCTCGAATCCCATTGGCAACATGTACCAAGGTGTCCAAGCCAACGACATCAACTGTTCTAAAGGTTGCCGATTTTGGGCGGCCAATGACTGGTCCAGATAATTTATCGACTTCTTCAATTGTGAGGTCTAAATCTTTAACGGTATGAAATAAACTTTGTATGCTAAAAATCCCAACTCTATTCCCAATAAATGCAGGTGTGTCTTTAGCGACTACAGATGTTTTTCCTAGAAATTGTTCGCCATAGCTTCCTAAAAACTCGAGTACTTCAGGAGCTGTTTTTGGTCCTGGGATAATTTCAAATAATTTCAGGTAGCGTGCAGGGTTAAAAAAGTGTGTCCCACAAAAGTGTTTTTGAAACTCTTCACTACGGCCTTCACTCATGAATTTTATGGGAATCCCTGAGGTATTAGATGTGATTAGAGTTCCAGGTGTTCGGTATTTTTCTAAGTTCTCAAACACCATTTTTTTGATGTCTAAACGCTCTACGACCACTTCCATGATCCAATCTACATCGGCTACTTTTGCGATGTCATCTTCAAGATTTCCTGTCGTAATTCGACGTGCAAATTTTTGATGGTAAATAGGAGAGGGCTTCGATTTTAGAGAGCTAGCAAGGGCTTCATTCACCAATCGATTTCTGACCACTTTGTCTTCTAGTGTTAAACCTTTCGCCTTTTCTTTATCATTAAGTTCTCTGGGAACAATATCTAAAAGTAATACGTCAACTCCAATATTGGCAAAATGACAAGCAATTCCGCTTCCCATAATACCAGATCCAATAATGGCTATTTTTTTAATTCTTCTTGTTTTCATCTAAATATATATTGGGTGATTAGAATATTTTTTTATTTGATATGAGGTCCATTATACAGTCGGATACTTCGTAAAAGTTATTCAGTTTTTCTTCTGAAATTTCGTTTTTGATGACATTATTAAATTTTAAAACATTTTGTTTTACTTCCTCTCTGTTTTTTAGGCCTTGTTCAGTCAGATGTATAAGTACACCACGTCCATCATTTGGATTGGGTTGGCGTTCTACCAAACTCAAGTTTTCCAAAGTCTTTAAAATTCTGGATAGACTGGTGGCTTCCATGCCCATTTTTGGTCCTAGTGCCGTAGATGGCGTACCATTTTGTGGATCTACACTTAGTAGCGTGAATCCTGTTGCCATGGTGATGCCATAGTCTGAAGCTTCTTCATTATACATCTTTTGAACCGCTAACCACGTGGTTCTCAAAACATAATCTATTGTCTTGTCTTTCATGCGTCATTAAATATCTAGTTTCAAATATATGAAAATATATTATGCACGCATAGTAAAATGCAAAAAAGTTATGCATGCATAGTATTAATTGTTTTGAGTACAGTTTTTTAAACAAGATTAGGAATCGATTAGGGGTTGGAATTATGCTAAGTTTAAGGTTGAGTGCACGAACTACAGTCCGCGCTAGAAGGGGGTAGTCGAATCTACCGTAATTGCGGTTATAAATTGCTGTCTACAGTTATTTTTATTCATTCTCAATTTTACTCAATTCCGCTATTCTGCTTTTATGCATTTCAAATATTATTTCAGGATTCCATTCGTCATCTTCCGTTTTTCCGTGCCCCAATGACATTAGTGAGACTAATTTTCCATTTTCCGTATAAAATTGGCAAGTCCAAGGTTGCAGTGTGTAATGGTTAATTGGCATATATTTTATTGATTCCTCTGCGTAAATAAGTTCTCCATTTTGTTCGAAATAAACTTCTTCGTAAAGAACCGTTTCAGCGTGCGAGTCAATTTGTATTATTCTTTTCCCATTTTCAGTTTCGCAAATCTGCCAAAACTCCGTTTTTCCATTAAAGTCAGTTACGGCATCTACATTTTGGGAACATTTGGAAAGTTCAGCCAAATATTGGTTGTTAATTTCAGCCCTTAATTTTTCTTCTTTTTCTAATTCAGTTAATTCAGTTTCTGAATCAGAGGTTATTGTTTCAAATTCCA
>JABAYZ010000312.1:0-8379 GCA_018608735.1 Flavobacteriaceae bacterium
AAAATAAAAAAACGCTTCGCAATAGCGAAGCGTTTTAAGCTTTTTATTATGTAGTTGTTAAAACTATTTAGCCAACTTAACCTCTACACGTCTGTTAGCAGCTCTTCCTGCAGCAGTCATGTTAGATTCGATTGGCGCAGTTTCACCATAACCAATAGAAGATAATCTTGCAGCAGCAACACCATTTGAAGTAAAGTAATTTTTAACGGCATTAGCTCTTGCTTCTGATAATCTTTGATTGAATTTCTGGGTAGAAATACTATCTGTATGCCCTTCGATTACAAAGTTTGCATTTGGATATTCGTTAAGAATTCCTGTAATAGCTTGTAATGTTGGGTATGCAGCTTTTTGGAAATCTGATTTCCCTAAGCTAAAGTTGATTGTTCTTGCATACTCTGTAAGTTTTGCCTGTACTTCTTCAGTTGGAAGAACTTCAGGGCAACCATTATTAGCAACGGTTCCAGCTTCAGTTGGACAGTTATCGTCTTTATCTAAAACACCATCACTATCGCCATCTTTCCAAGGACATCCACTGTTTGCAACTGGACCTGCCTCATTTGGACATTCATCTTGAGCATCTGCTACACCGTCTGCATCTGCATCAGGGCAACCTGCTAATGATTTTAAACCTGCTACTTCTGGACATGTGTCATTGTTATCAGATACACCATCTCCGTCAGTATCAGGACAACCGTTGAATTCTGCTAATCCAGCTAATTCAGGACATGAGTCTTTTGAATCTTCAATGCCATCTCCGTCTGTGTCTGGACAACCATTGAATTCTTCTAAACCAGCTACGTCAGGACAAAGATCATTTTTGTCATATATACCATCTCCATCTGTATCAGTTCCTCCGAATTTGAAAGATACGCCTACAGAGTGTTGGAAATGTTGCGTTAAATAAGTTTTAAAAGAATGCTTGTATGTTGATTGTGCTGTTAAGCCAATGTTATCAGAAAACCAATACGCTACACCAACAGTTCCGTTTAAAGTTCCAGAACCTACTAGATCTTTGCTAGAACTCGCTGAAGAAAACGTGTTATAAGCACCTTCTTCAATCCAAGTATACCCACCTCCAGCACCAATAAATGGCTCAATTTTGCTTGTTCTCAATAGGCTAGAAAGACTATATTTTATAATTCCATCAACTCCGTAGTACATTAAGTTATCTACTGAAACTGGTGTCCCATCTGTTGTTTGTCCCCATTTGTCAAGTCTATTGATAGAACCCGCAACTCCAAAAGAGAAATCGTCATCAATATATTTCTGCAATGAAATTGTAGATATTGATGGGAGAATACTCCAGTGGTCTTCTACATTGTAAAACTCTTGAAAAAGATCCCCTTGAGGAGCATCTTCTCCTACTGGAAATACATCTACAGCATTTAAACCAATTGTAAGTTGCCATGGGTTGTTTTCATCTTGTGCATTTACATTCCCAATTGCTACAACTAGTAATGTTGTTAGAATTAATCTGTTAAGATTTTTCATGTTTGATAATTTTATGTTAATTTGTATTATATGCGCAAAAATAAGATGTTAATCTTACAAAACAAACTTTATATATTAAAAATATAATTATTTCATAAAAATAGTACTAAATAATACCATTTTTACTCTGTTTTTAACTCTTTTTTTTTATAAACCCCTGAAAACTAGCACTCCACAACCTGTAGCCCAGAATTAATATATACTAATATTCTTTTTATGACCTTATACCCCATGTCTTGAATAATTTCTGAATACGTGTTTAATTGTTTTTCATACTTACTGTAGGGATCTCCAGTTTTATAATCAATAATTACTGCCGTTAAATCGCTAAAAAGGACCAATCGATCTGGAATAATTATTTTACCTCCAGAAGTCATAATTTCTTTTTCGTTATAAACTTTTACATCTGAGCTGTAATATGGTACTAATAAGGGGTGACTAACAATCGCTTCTAGGGTACCTAAAAGCTCGTGACTTTGAGTTGACGAAATCACGCCCGCCTTAAAAAAACCATTAAGTGTCGTAGAAATATCCGCTTTAGTGTAGATTTTTGACATTAATAGATGGATCAAATTTCCTTTCTCCAGAGCCTCTTTTTGTGTGGTGTCCCACAAATACCCTGCACTTGTAGCCATTGATACGTTAAGGTGTTCCTTGGGTGTCGATATGAATTCTCGTTGAAACTCCGTTGGGTACTTCGCAAGTTTTAGGCTGTCAATTTTTTCAAACGACCCAAATTCATACTCCAAAGTTGAATCTTCCCATTTTCCTGAAGATTTAAGATAGTTTATCAAAAGTCCTGAGTATGTTTTAATATTTTCTTCTCCTTTGGTAGAAAGCGCTGCATTTCCTACAATATATAACTGCTCAACTGCACGCGTAAGTGCGACGTACAAGAGATTGACATTGTCGAGTTCTAACTTTGATTGATGTGCTTTAAAAATTGACGCGCCCTCCGCTCCAAAAGCTTCAAAATCTTTGTTGTAATTTAATAAAAAATGTGAAAAAGGAGCATAAGAACCTTCCAGCGACATCCATTCTTTTGGCTCCAATTCTCTATAGATATCTAACTCTGCAAAAGGGAAAATAACGACTGGAAATTCTAATCCTTTAGATTTATGAACAGTCATAATTTGAACCGCATTTATACCTTTTGGAGTCACCACACTTAGGGTGTCTTTTTTTAAGGTATAATACGCTATAAATTGACGAATACTTGAGCTTGACTTTTGCATGAATTCAGTTACAAAATCTAGGAAAAACTGAATGTATGCGTTTGACGTTTTTGTGAGTTGAAAGCTGCTAATAATATACTCTACAGATTCATAAATCGATAATTGCAAGGCCGTGTCAGGGGAGAAATTCAACCCAAAAGATTGAATGGCTTTAAAAAATGCGGTTCGATCTAATGAAATACAATTTAAACGAAACAAATGGGAATCCCCTACATTATTATGAGATGCAATATAATTTATAACCTCTAGTTTTGCCTGCATATTTGACGGCTCATGCAGATACTCTAATACACTAATAATACATTGTACTTCGGGAGATTGAGCGACTAAAAGCGTCTCGCTTGACACAATATCAATATCAAACTCGCTTAATACCTTTGCCACAGCAACTCCATCTTTTCGTTTTCGAACAAGAACACAAATATCTTTTAGTGCGGCATCTGAGTTTGACGCCAAATAAGAAGTGATGATTTTTAAAACTTTTTGTGCGTACAAAAGCGGTTTGTCGTCCCCTTTATCAAACTCTAAAAATGAAATGTTTACATAACCCGTTTTGGTGTTAAACTCTAGTTGTGACGGGGATTGATACAAAGACTTGTAAGTGTCGTTTGAAAACGTAACCGTGGATAAATGCTTAAAAAAATCATTGTTAAATTCAACAATTTTTCTACAACTTCTATAATTTGTTGGTAGATGAGAAAGGTCAGCCTCAAAAGGAAATGAAGTCGTATTGTTGTATAAATTAATAAACTGTTCGGCCTTTCCACCCCTCCAGCGGTAAATTGCCTGTTTGGCATCGCCAACCAACATAACACTTCCGTTTTCCTCGGCCAAGGTATTGGTTAATAGTGGCACAAGATTTTCCCATTGCAGCTCTGAAGTATCTTGAAATTCATCAATAAAAAAATGATTAAACTGTTCGCCAATTCGCTCATAAATAAAAGGTGCTGGTTGATCTTTTATTTGCTGACTTATAATCGTATTAAATTCAGATATCATCAAGAGATTATCTTCGTCTTTAATCGTTTGTAATTCCTGATGAATTAGATTTAAAACAGACAGCGGCGTGGTGTTTTTTCGAATATTTTTTAAATACCGTATTCGATACACATCTTGTTTGGTTTTGTGAAAAGCGTCCACAAGTAGAGGGCGAAGCGTATCAATTGCAGCAGCAATATGCGGCAGCGCCTTTTTAGGGTATAACGAGGTGGTCTCTATAGATTGTTGCCATACGGCATCATATTTAATATCAAATTTATTAGAAGCCAAGGCCTTAAAATGGTTTGGTAAGGAAGCTCGTGTAAAATCTGAAAACTCAACACCACTCGACGTAATTAATTCTAAAACTTGGGTAGATAGCGTCGTGATTTGGCCTTCAATTTCTTTGATTTCTTTTACTAAGGTTGATTTCAATACTTGAAAATCTTGTAATGACCGTTGTGAAAGCGCTTTTAAAAACGGTGCATCTGTTTCGCTAGTTAATAGCTTGGCGGTTTTGACTAAGTCTAAGGCAATATTCCAACTTTTATCATCGTCTGCTTTTTCAACCGCATATTCCACCAACACTTTGGTGAGTGCTTTATTTTTTCCTGCTTTAGATAATAATCGGCTAACCGCTTTTTGTAGTAAATGATCTGTATCCAGTTCAACTTCAAAATTCATAGGAAGTTTTAGGTCAAATGCGAATGTTCGAATCAGCTTTTGAGTAAACTTATCAATGGTAGAGATGTCAAAAGCGGCATAATTATGCAGTAGTTTTCTTAGTAGTTTTTTGGATTTAAGATGAATGTCTTTTGGCGAAGCCCCCAATTCTTTTACAACTTGATCAAATAAAGGGTCGGATTGGCTTAAAACGGACGGAGAGGCAAATATCATTAACGCATCTACAATTCGCGTTTTCATTTCGTCGACAGCCTTATTGGTAAACGTGATTGCTAAAACATGACGATGTGGCAAGAATTTTTTAGAGGTTAAAACTATTTTTAAATAGTCTTTTACTAATGTGAATGTTTTACCACTACCAGCAGAAGCATTGTAAATGTTGAATGTTGAAGCGCTCACTAAATAAAATTTATACCAAAATAAACAATCTTAATTATATATCCTCGTAAATTTTATTTGAATATCGTAAATTTGAAATAAATATTTAAACACTTAAAACAAATTCTTATGGCTTTTGAATTACCAAAATTAAATTATGCTTACGACGCACTAGAACCTAATATTGATGCACGAACAATGGAAATCCACCATTCTAAACATCATAATGGGTATACAAACAATCTAAATGCTGCAATTGCAGGAACGGATTTAGAAAACAAGTCTATTGAAACAATTCTTGGAAACTTAGACATGTCCAATAAGGCTGTCCGAAATAACGGCGGTGGATTTTATAACCATTCACTGTTTTGGAATGTTATGAATCCTGAAGGAAAAGAAGCCCTTTCCGGAGAGCTTAAAGCCGCTATTCTTGCTGCTTATGAAACTTTTGAAGATTTTAAAACCGCTTTCAGTAAGGCTGCAGCAACTCAGTTTGGGTCTGGATGGGCTTGGCTATGTGTTCATAAAGGCGGAAAAGTAGAAGTGTGTTCTACACCAAATCAAGACAACCCATTAATGCCTGGTGTATCCTGTGGCGGTACTCCAATTTTAGGATTAGACGTTTGGGAACATGCCTATTACTTAAACTACCAAAACCGTCGTCCAGATTATATTGAAGCATTCTTTAATGTGATTAATTGGAGCGAAGTTGAAAAACGTTTTATAGCTTCTAAGTAAGCTTTATAAAACAATGGAAAATAAAAAAGGTGAACTTGCGTTCACCTTTTTTGCCCCAAATCTACCATGAACTTAACCTACTTATGTTATGGTGAGTCAAATATATAAGTTTAATACATAGTAGATTTTTATTTTAGATGAAGTGCGTTTTTATTAGATAAAGTGCACTTTCGTTTAGTATGCTCTTTCACTATTGCCTTCAAAAAAGTTTATAAACGCTCTATTGACTACGCGATTTCCGCCTGGAGTTGGATAGTTTCCTGTGAAATACCAGTCTCCTAAGTTTTTTGGACACGCCTTATGCAAGTTTTCTATAGATTGGAAAATAATTTTGACTTCGGCATTAATATCATCTTCACTCAAAAGCTCAGCTATTTTGTCCGACACTTGTTCCGGAGTAAAGGGCGCATAAACTTCTTTTACAAAATTCTGAACCTCCGCATCTTTTAAGTTTTCTTGTGCCTTGCATCGTGCATAAATCTCTTCAATGACATGGTATGTGTTTGTGTCTTTTAACAACGCCAACGCAGCTCGAAAAGCAACCAAACCCTCGAGATTAGCCATGTCAATTCCATAACAATCTGGATACCTAATTTGCGGTGCTGAAGACACCACAACGATACGTTTGGGTGCCAGTCGGTCCATCATTTTAAGAATACTTTTCTTTAACGTTGTTCCTCGAACGATACTATCGTCTATAATTACAAGGTTGTCTTCTGGCTTAATTACGCCATAGGTCACATCATATACATGAGCCACCAAATCGTCACGACTACTGTCTTCGGTAATAAACGTTCTAAGCTTGACGTCTTTAATGGCAATTTTTTCGATTCGTGTGTGTTCCGAAAGAATCTGAGTGACTTTTTCAGCAGAAAGTGATCGTGTCCCTTTTAATATTTGTTCTGTTTTCTTTTTATTTAAATATTCTTCAACGTTCTCAATCATTCCAAAAAATGAGGTTTCGGCAGTATTAGGAATATATGAAAATACCGTGTTTTTAATGTCATGATCAACCTGCTTCAATACTTCAGGAACAATTAATTTTCCTAGTAATTTACGTTCTTGATAAATTTCGGCATCACTCCCTCTAGAAAAATAAATACGTTCAAATGAACACGCTAAACGCTCCAAGGGTTCAAGAATTTGATCGATAGACGTTTCTCCAGATTTTTTAGTAATAATAGCAGCTCCCGGAGGCAATTCGTGAACTTGGTCATACTTGACATTAAAAACCGTTTGAATCACAGGACGCTCAGAAGCTACAACCACAACCTCATCATCCATGTAGTAATAGGCTGGTCGTATGCCTGAGGGGTCTCTCAATACAAAAGAATCGCCATGACCCAAAAGTCCAGCCATAGCATAACCACCATCCCAGTTTTTAGCTGCTTTAGTTAATATTTTTTTGAGGTTTAAACGTTCTGCAATTAATGGCGAACATTCCATTTTATTATACCCTTCTTTTTTGAGTTTTTTGTAGAGTTTTGAAACGGCATCATCTAAGAAATGTCCGATTTTTTCCATAATCGTAATGGTGTCTGTATACTCCTTAGGGTGCTGCCCAATCTTAACAAGGTTTTTAAACAAACTCTTAACATTAGTCATATTAAAGTTCCCTGCCAAAATCACATTCCGATGCATCCAGTTATTTTGTCTTAAAAAGGGATGTACACTTTCAACACTATTTTCTCCAAATGTCCCATAACGCACATGTCCCAACATCACTTCTCCTAAATACGGCGCTAGTTTTTTTTGAGCCTCCACATCATTTGCAATTTCTGGGTGCTCAGCCAAAACGTTATTAATTCGATTATTGATCTGTGCAAAGATATCTTGAATCGGTTGCTGAGCTATTGACCGTACACGACTTATGTAGCGTTCTCCAGGTTGCATATCTAATTTTATACTGGCAAACCCTGCACCATCCTGACCACGGTTGTGCTGTTTCTCCATAATAAGGTACATCTTATTGATGCCATAAAAAGCCGTTCCGTACTTCTTTTTATAAAAGTCTAATGGTTTTAAAAGTCTAATGTGTGCAATTCCGCATTCGTGTTTTATAGCATCACTCATTTTAGTGTCTTATTAACTAATTGATATATTATATAATAACGAAACGCGCCAAATTTGGCACGTTTCGTTATGATGTTAATTCTATTTCAAATCGTGTCAGATCCTTAAAAGCTTTGAGACGTGTATGTATCTCGTCTGACTGTAAAGACTCTAAGCGTTCGGTGCCAAATTTTTCTACACAAAATGATGCAAGTGTTGATCCATATATAACCGCATTTTTCATGTTTTCAAAGGATATGTTTTCGGTCTGCGCTAAAAACCCTGCAAACCCTCCTGCAAAAGTATCCCCTGCTCCTGTGGGGTCAAAAACAGATTCTAATGGCAATGCTGGTGCAAAAAAGATATTCGCATTATTAAATAATAATGCGCCATGTTCTCCTTTTTTAATAACCACATATTCAGGTCCCATTTCATGGATTTTTTTTGCTGCTGCTACCAATGAGTATTCTCCTGTTAACTGTCGTGCTTCTTCATCATTGATGGTAATAACATCTACACGTTTAATGACTTCCAAAAGTGCATCAAGCGCATGATCCATCCAAAAGTTCATGGTGTCCAAAATAACCAATGTCGACGCATCATCCATTTGATCCAAAACACTAGATTGAACAATGGGATGTAGGTTTCCTAAAACCAAAACCTTTGCATCTTTGTAAGATTCAGGAACTATCGGTTGAAAATTTTCTAACACATTAAGCTCTGTTGCCAACGTGTCTCGAGTGTTCATGTCGTTGTGGTAGCGTCCACTCCAGAAAAATGTTTTTCCTTCCTTAATCATTTCAATACTTGAAATGTCAATACC
>JABAYZ010000312.1:8389-15783 GCA_018608735.1 Flavobacteriaceae bacterium
CCTCTATTTAAAAAAAGATCTAAATAGTTTTGAGGAAAATCTCCACCAACTACAGAAACAATGGCGCTATCGACTTCAAATTGTGAGGCAGAAAGCCCTATATAAGATGCAGATCCACCAAGAATCTTATCTGTTTTTCCGAAAGGGGTTTCAACTGCATCAAATGCAACTGTGCCAACAATCACCAGTTTACTCATAGAATAGTATAAAATTAAAGAGCAAAGTTACGTATTTTTTAGGCTTTATAAAACATTAAATCTTACTGTAATAACTTATTTTATTTACGTCCAAAATCAGCGGGTATTTCGCCCCACGCCTTAGTTTCCCACTTCACTATTGTGGTGGTGTATGTGTTATTTTTTAACCATGCTACAGCACGATCTACAAGCAAAAATAAGGCGGCATTGGTGGTCGTGCGTTCTAATTTGGTATTGCACTGTTTTTTTTTAACCCAACTCATAGCAGTTCGTGAATCGGTATAAATAATTCGTTTGCTTTTTTTTTGTTTCAAAAGTGCTAGGCCATGTACAAGTGCCAAAAACTCACCAATATTATTTGTTCCTTGTTCAAAAGGCCCTTTATGAAATAGCTGTTGTTGAGACTGTGTGTCTACCCCTCTATATTCCATTTTTCCAGGGTTTCCACTAGAAGCAGCATCCACTGCGATAGAATTGTAGTTTGGTTGACCTATTAGCTTTAAGCGCGCTTCAGACAAACCTGTTGTAAATTTTTTGGCCTTACCAACATAGTCTTTGTAGTGTCCTTTATATGCCGTTTTTGCAGATTCAAATGTTGGAAACGATTTGTATTGCGCACCCTCAAAATTTATGATTTGAGCCTTACAATCGTTCCAGGTGTCAAAGACTCCTGTGTGGTGTCCTTTCCAAACGGTGTAATATTTTTTTTTGGGTTTAGCCATGATCTGAAAGTATCTGTTGAATAACTTCTGGAAAGTGTTTCATTTCCAACTGATGGATTTTTGCGGCGACATCGCTAGGAGTGTCAGTGGTATTAATCCTGCATTTGGCTTGAAAAACAACAGCACCTTCGTCGTAGTGTTCATTTACAAAATGAATTGTAATTCCGGATTCTTGTTCTTTATTGTCAACTATAGCCTTGTGGACATGCATGCCATACATGCCTTTTCCACCATATTTTGGCAATAATGCGGGATGAACATTTACGACTTTATTTTGTGCGATTTCTAATAAATGTTCTGGAAACTTCCATAAAAACCCTGCTAGAACAATTAGATCCAAATCGAGTTCAACTAAATTGACAGCCGCCCATTTAGGGTCATTCAATTGTGCTTTACTAAACACCAAGGTGTTAACATTTAGGGCTTTTGCACGATCTAAAACAAGTGCATTTGGATTATTTGAGAGGACAAGAACGACCTCTGCCTTCTTATTTTCTTGAAAATATGTAATAATATTTTCTGCATTAGTACCGGATCCAGACGCAAAAATGGCAATTCGTTTCATTAAAAGGGTTTAGAGTTGAAATTCGTTAACAAAAAAAAGAAAAAGAATTCACAATGAGAAGTAAAACCCCAAGACTTCATCGATTTCCACACAAATAAGTACACATTTTTAAAGTAATTGGGTTTTTTAATGTAAAGTTTTTTATTTTTGCATCCTAATTAAAACTTAAAATTAAAGATTATGTCAGACATTGCATCAAGAGTAAAAGCGATTATCGTAGACAAATTGGGCGTTGATGAAAACGAAGTGGTAACAGAAGCTAGCTTCACAAACGACCTAGGCGCAGATTCGTTAGATACTGTAGAGCTAATAATGGAATTTGAAAAAGAATTCGACATTCAAATCCCAGATGACCAAGCAGAAAACATTGCTACTGTAGGTCAAGCTGTTTCATATATTGAAGCTGCAAAATAATACCTTTTAATTTTTTATGGAACTAAAGCGAGTTGTAGTAACGGGTCTTGGGGCATTAACCCCCATAGGCAATAACATTGACGCATATTGGGATGCCCTAATAAGTGGTAAAAGTGGTTGTGCGCCTGTAACGTATTTTGACACTGAACATTTCAAAACAAAATTTGCTTGTGAACTAAAAAATTTCAATGCATCGGACTTCTTTGACCGTAAAGAAGCCCGTAAAATGGATCGGTTTGCGCAATATGCTATGGTGGCTTCTGACGAAGCCATCATAGATGCCAAACTAGATTTAGATGCCTTAAACAAGTTTAGAGTTGGCGTAATTTGGGGTGCTGGAATTGGCGGCATAGAAACCTTTCAAAATGAGGTTATGAACTTTGCCAACGGTAATGGAACTCCACGATTTAACCCCTTTTTTATTCCTAAAATGATTGCGGATATTGCCCCTGGCAATATTTCTATCAAACATGGGTTTATGGGGCCAAACTACACCACTGTATCAGCCTGTGCTTCTTCTGCAAATGCCATTTTTGACGCTTTAAATCTAATTCGTCTTGGACATTGTGACGTTATTGTAACAGGAGGTAGTGAAGCCACAGTAAACCAATCTGGAATGGGTGGATTCAATGCTATGCATGCACTTTCAACACGAAATGAAAGCCCAGAAACAGCCTCAAGACCTTTTGATGCTACAAGGGACGGTTTCGTTTTAGGTGAAGGAGCGGGAGCTCTCGTTTTAGAAGACTACGAACACGCCAAAGCAAGAGGCGCTAAAATCTATGCAGAACTTATTGGAGGTGGACTATCGTCAGACGCTTATCACATGACCGCACCGCATCCGGATGGAATTGGTGTGATAGCAGTCATGAAAAACTGCTTAGAAAATGCAGGGATTAAGCCTGAAGATGTTGACGCGATCAATACACATGGTACATCTACACCACTTGGAGATGTTGCAGAATTAAAAGCGATTTCTGAAGTTTTTGGAGCACATGCCAAAAACATAAATATTAATTCCACGAAATCCATGACTGGACACTTACTGGGTGCCGCTGGAGCCATTGAAGCTATTGCCGCTATTTTATCAATAGAGCATGGCATTGTACCTCCAACAATCAACCATGTGACTCCAGACGAAAACATTGATCCAGAATTAAACCTTACCCTAAACAAAGCTCAAAAACGAGATGTAAAAATTGCTATGAGTAATACATTTGGTTTTGGTGGTCATAATGCCTGTGTTGTTTTCAAAAAATTAGATTGAAAATCTATTGACTTCTCTTCGCAACATATTTAACCCCAAAGTTTCCAAAGAAAATGAGCTTAAGGTTTTAATAAAGCGAATCGTTGGATACACCCCAAAAAAATTATATTACTACACGAAAGCCTTTACGCATGGCTCAACAAATCAAAGAGATTCGCAAGGGAACCCTATTAGCTATGAGCGCCTAGAATATGTGGGTGATGCCATATTAAGCGCAGTAATAGCGCATTATTTATTCGAAAAAGTACAGAAAGCCGACGAAGGTTATTTGACAAAAATGCGTTCTAAAATTGTAAGTAGAGATCACCTTAACGAAATTGGAAAATCACTAGGGATTTCCTCTTTGATGCGTACAAAAATTCCAGTATCTCAATTTGGAGATAACATTCACGGAAATTTATTAGAAGCCTTAATTGGAGCTGTGTTTTTAGATAAAGGATACGTTGCCTGTGAGAAATTTATTTACAAAAGGGTCATTACGCCTCATGTTGATATTGAAGCTTTAGAAGGCAAAGTGATAAGCTACAAAAGCCTAATTATTGAGTGGTGTCAAAAAGAAAAGAAGATTTTTAATTACGAAAGTCAGCAAGATTTAGGTCAAGATGCACACAAGCACTTCTCTGTAAAACTACTGATCGACGGGAAAATAATTGCCAAAGCACGTGAAACTTCAAAAAAGAAAGTAGAAGAAAAAGTCTCCAAGCGCGCTTATTTTGTCTTACAAGACAAAATAAACACAACATCCTGATCAATTAATCTCTGCAAGACTACAACGTTTTCGTAATAATTTAACTTTAAGAACTGCAAATCCGAAGTCAAATATTGTGTTAATATCTTATATTTACACAATCTTTACTAAGACACATGCCAGTACACAAGCTCCTTGTTGATGATTTTGAAGATGATGATTACACGCTTATAGCTATCCATTGCGATATTGAAGATTATAGGCTAGCATACTTTTTAAATCAAAATATCGCCACAAGATTGGTGCGTACTAAAGAAGATTTGGATTTTACCAACTCCAAAGCTTCGTTTTCTGTTTTTGAATGGAACGACACGCATTTGCAAACAGCATGGCATCTTATTAAAAACAATTGTTTGGTAGAAACAGAAGCTCCAATTTCATTGGGATTGTTTGCAGAAAGTAATGATAAGACCTGGAGTATACACTCCTTATTAGCTGACCATTCATCGGTTGATTATTTTTTAAAAATCAATAGTGGAGGTCGCGTTATAAATGAAAAAGAGATCTTGAATAGGATTCAAAATATATCAAAAATTTCCACTGCTTATAGTGTGGATGTTTTACAACTTAAATCAAAAGAACATTTAATATTTAATTAATGTCACACAGAAGAAAAAAAACAAAGATAGTTGCCACACTTGGACCCGCAATAAATTCGAAGGAAATGCTCCTAAAAATGGTTCAAACAGGTGTAAATGTATTTAGAATTAACTTTTCACATGCAGATTATGAAGACGTCAAAGTGCGTATCAAATACATTCGTGAGATTAATGAAGAATACGGATTTAATGCTGCAATATTAGCCGATTTACAAGGCCCAAAACTACGGGTTGGTGTAATGAAAGATGATGTTGTTGTAAATCCTGGTGACGAAATTATCTTTGCCACTGGCGAGCGTTTTGAAGGGACCAAAGAGCGTGTTTATATGACCTATAAGCGTTTCCCATTAGATGCTAAGCCAGGCGAAAGTATTTTATTGGATGACGGAAAATTGCTTTTTGAAGTAATTTCAACAAACCAAAAAGATGAGGTTAAAGCCCGAGTAATTCAGGGTGGACCTTTAAAATCTAAAAAAGGGGTTAACCTTCCAAATACAGATATTTCTCAACCTGCGCTTACCGAAAAAGATAAAGAAGATGCTGTATTTGCTATTTCTCAAGAAGTGGATTGGATGGCACTTTCTTTTGTAAGACATCCCGAAGATTTGATGGAGTTAGAAGCGCTCATTTCGAAACACAGTTCATATAAAATTCCAATTATTGCTAAGATTGAAAAACCTGAAGCGGTAGAAAACATAGATAAAATTGTTGCCTATTGTGACGGACTGATGGTTGCCAGAGGAGATCTTGGTGTTGAAGTTCCTGCACATCAGGTTCCATTAATCCAAAAGGAATTGGTGTTAAAGGCAAAACAAGCACGTATTCCAGTAATTATTGCGACTCAAATGATGGAGTCTATGATTGACAGTCTAACACCAACACGTGCAGAAGTCAATGATGTTGCCAACTCCGTTATGGATGGTGCAGATGCAGTAATGCTTTCTGGAGAAACTTCAGTAGGGCAATATCCTGTTCAAGTGATTAAAAAAATGTCTGATATTATCAAAACCGTAGAAAATTCAGATTTAATAAATGTACCTCAAAACCCACCACATATTCGTACAAAGCGTTACATCACAAAATCGATTTGTTACCATGCTGCAAATATGGCCAACGAAATCCATGCACGTGCAATTTCGACCTTGACCAATAGTGGATATACTGCTTTTCAAATTTCAGCTTGGCGTCCTGACGCTCATATTCTTGTATTTTCATCTAACAAACGGATTATTCCTCAGCTGAACTTGCTTTGGGGTGTACGTGCATTTCATTATGATCAATTTGCGTCTACTGACCAAACGATTAACGATGTGAACAAGATTGCTTTTGATAAACAGTATGTTGAAACTGGAGACATGGTGATCAGTTTGGCTGCTATGCCAATGAAGGAAAAAGGAATGGTTAATACACTAAGAGTTTCTGAAGTGAAAGACTATTCGAAGATCTAGATTTGGATTACATTATGGGAATTTATCTAAACTAAAAACTGAAATAAATCGGGTTTTTCGTTTAGATAATCTCCATAAAAATTATGACGTTTAATGTTTGCAATTAGGGGCTCTAAATCGTCAGGTGACTTCAGCTCAATTCCTACCACTGCCACATCATTTTCTCTATTTACTTTTTTGGTATACTCAAAGTGTGTAATGTCGTCGTTAGGCCCTAAAATATCAACTACAAATTCTCGCAAAGCTCCTGCACGTTGAGGAAAGTTGATGATAAAATAGTGCTTTAATTTTGAGAATAGTAATGCGCGTTCTTTAATTTCAGCAGTTCTCGTAATATCATTATTACCACCACTGATTATACACACGACGTTTTTGCCTTTGATTTCATCTCTATAGGTCTCTAAAGCAGCTACACTCAAAGCGCCTGCAGGCTCAGCAATAATAGCCTCTTTATTGTATAAATCGAGTATGGCTTGGCATGCGCTACCTTCATGAATGGTGATCATATCATGCAAGTTTTGCTTGCAAATTGCAAAATTCTTGTCGCCAACACGCTTAACCGCAGCGCCATCTACAAAATTATCAATTTGGTCTAATTGAACCACTGCTCCATTTTGAAATGCCGATTTCATTGATGGCGCACCTTCTGGTTCAACACCAATAATCTTGGTATTAGGAGAAAAATGTTTAAAAACCGTAGACATTCCTGAAGCTAGCCCACCCCCTCCAACTGCGACAAAGATATAATCAATTGGAGCAGTAGATTGGTGAATCAACTCCAAACCTAATGTGGCTTGTCCCTCTATAACTTTTTCGTCATTAAAAGGGTGTATAAACGTTTTTTGTCGTTCTGTACAATCTTTCATCGCCGCATTATAGGCGTCGTCAAAACTGTCCCCAATCAATATGATTTTTACGTAGTGATCGCCAAACATTTTTGCACGCTCAATTTTTTGTTTGGGCGTGGTGGTTGGCATAAAAATAGTGCCTTGTATTTTTAATAGTTTACAAGATAGTGCAACCCCTTGAGAATGATTTCCAGCACTCGCACAAACGACACCATTAGCCGCCTCTTCCGAAGTTAACGATGACATTTTGTTGTATGCACCTCTAATTTTATACGACCGAACTACCTGTAAATCTTCCCGCTTAAAACTTATGTTACAATCATACTTTGATGAATACTGCCCGTTCTCCGTCAAAGGCGTAATGTACGCTACACCTTCGAGGTTTTTTGCCGCAGCTTCAACAGCTTCGATTGTTGGAAAATAGGGAGTTTCAGACATTGGTTTTAGGCGTCGGTTTTTATAACTTTCATTGCGGTCATAGAGGCTCTTAATTTTGCTCCTACTATTTCTACTGGGTGGTTTCTAATAATAGTATTGATTCTAATTAATTCTTGATTATCAACGCCGTTCTCTGAACTGAACGCTT
>JABAYZ010000158.1:0-8268 GCA_018608735.1 Flavobacteriaceae bacterium
CTACAAATTCGTCTTGTACAAATTTAATTAAGGATTCCATGTTTATGGTTTTTTATAGATGTATTCGAAACAACATTCACGATGATCGCCAGAGGTTAACCCGAAATTGGCTGCAAATATAAGTAAAAAGTAAATTATAGAATGTGTATTGTAAAAAAACTTTACAGTACATGAATTTTTAATCTTCTAACAGATCTGGTCGGCGCTTCTTGGTGCGTTCAAGGGCTTGTTCTTCTCGCCATTTTTCTATTTTTGGGAAATTCCCACTTACCAAAAGTTCTGGAACCTTCCAGCCCTTATAATCTCGTGGTTTTGTATAAATTGGCGGTGCTAATAACCCGTCTTGAAACGAATCGGTAAGTGCCGATGTTTCATTTCCTAAAACGCCGGGGATGAGACGTATAATAGTATCACAAAGTACAGCAGCTCCTAGTTCGCCACCAGAAAGCACATAGTCGCCTATAGATATTTCTTTTGTAATAAACTGATCGCGCACACGTTGATCTACGCCTTTATAGTGTCCACACAACAGAATCAAATTACCTTTCATGGAGAGTTGATTGGCAATACCCTGATTTAATGTTTCGCCGTCGGGTGTCATGTAAATCACGTCGTCATAGTCCCGTTCGGATTTTAATTTAGAAATACATTTGTCGATAGGTTCGATCATCATAACCATGCCAGCACCACCACCAAATTGAGTGTCATCAATGGACTTATAGCTGTCGGAAGTAAAGTCTCGTAAATTATGAAAATATACACTTACTAAGCCAGCATCGATGGCACGCTTTAAAATGGACGCTTCAAATGGACTTTTAAGTAATTCTGGTAAAACCGTAATAATGTCTATACGCATCTGCTAAATTTAAAGCCCAAAGATAACAAATTCAAAAAACCTAGTAGTATGTGAAGCGCCTTACTTTAGCAATGTATTTTGCCAATCGAACCACTTGATGACTATAGCCAAATTCGTTGTCATACCATATATATAGGATTATATTTTTTCCATTTGGACTCACAATCGTTGCTTTACTGTCATAAATGGCTGGTGCAGTACTGCCTACTATATCGCTAGATACAAGTTCGTCGTTGAATTCATATTTGATTTGTTCGACCAAAGCTCCAGACAGTGCCGCGGTTTTGATCAAATTGTTTATCTTTTTTAAAGTCGTTGTTTTATTAATTTCAAGGTTTAATATGGCCAAACTTCCATTTGGAACGGGCACCCGAATCGCATTGGATGTAAGTTTGTTTTCTAAAGAGGGCAGAGCTTTGCTGACTGCTTTCCCGGCCCCAGTTTCAGTGATGACCATATTAAGTGCTGCGGCACGTCCTCTTCTGTATTTAGAGTGCATATTGTCCACCAAATTTTGATCGTTTGTATAGGCATGGATAGTTTCGAGATGGCCCTGAACCACTCCTAATGAGTCTTCAATAACTTTTAAAATAGGGGTAATGGCATTGGTTGTACAAGAGGCTGCAGAAAAAATAGCGCCACTTTCTGGAGTGTATTCTAAATGGTTCACGCCATGCACAATATTTGGAATGCCTTTTCCTGGTGCGGTTAACAATACGTTTTTAGATCCCTTAGCAGTTAAATGTCTTTGAAGTGCTTCTTGGTCTCTAAAGGCTCCTGTGTTGTCAATAATTAAAGCCTCGTTTATATCATAGGCAGTATAGTCAATGTCTTCGGGGTTTGCAGCGGATATGATGAAAACGGTCATTCCATTGATGTTTAATGCTTGTGATTTAGTATCCACTCTAACAGTACCAGGAAAGTCGCCATGAACAGAATCACTTCGCAATAGTGCGGCTCTTTTTTCTAAAATAGTAGGGGTTATTTTACCTCTAGTGACGATTGCGCGCAATCGCAATTGACTTCCACTTCCAGATTTTCCCATGAGTTCTCGGGCAACCAAACGGCCAATGCGACCAAAGCCATAGAGTACCACATCTTTGGGTTCAAGCTGTGGCTGCTGTTTAGCAGCTTTTAATTTTTTTAAAAGAAAGGAATATGAATTATGGTTAGAGATGTCTTCATTGTGAAATTCGAAGGTTAATTTTCCAATATCTAATTTTGATGCTGGAAGGTTGAGCAGTTTAATGGCTTGCGCCATTTCTACAGAATCAAAAATGGAGATGGGTTTGTTGACAAATTCGCCCGCATATTCGTGGAGTTTTAGAATTTCGCTAACATTCCGATCTATCAATTGGTTTCGGAATAGGACTAATTCGATTGTGCTGTCATACCATAAATCACTGACAATTTTAATGAATTCGACGGCTGCTTTTCTGCGGTCGGATTGGAACGCAATTTCGGAATCGTAGGTAGGTTTCAAAGCCATTTAATTTGGGATTTAAAAAGTTTTTGCAAAAATAGAAGATTTCAAACGTTTTCGTAACTTTTTTGAATAAAAAAAAATCCACCATTCAAAAATTGAATAATGGACTTTAAATGATGGTGAAATGGTAGTTTATCTAAAACGGTATACTACTTTTTCGCCGTTATTTTTGACTAACGCAATACGTAATACCTTATTGGAATATTTGTCCAATGCGCGTTGTGCATCTTCAATAGAATATATTTTTATATCGTTGATAGCGGTAACCATATTTCCTTCATAAATGCCATCTAGTTCCCAATCTTTACGATGGGTTTCAGAGAGTTTTGAAAGTTGTAAGCCATACTTTAAGTCAAGTTTTTTAAGGTCTTCTTTTGTAGGTTCTTGTAAAATTCCTATGGTAGGAATGTCAATTGAAGTGCGTTTTTCCAAGGTAACCATTAGGACTTTTTGATTTCCCTCTCTTAGAATTTCGACTTCAACTTGATCTTTTGGACTTTTGGTGTTCAGAAATCCTTTTAAATCTGAAAATTTAGAAATCGTAACGCCATCGATACGTTGAATAATATCACCTTTTTGGATGCCCGCCTTTTCAGCACCAGTACCTTTTTGTACATCAGTCACAAAAAAACCTTCGGTTTGATCGGTATTATATGTTTTGGAGTTTTTACTATTGAGTTCTCTACCAATAACGCCCAAAATGCCATTTTGAACATTTCCAAACTCCATTAAATCTTCAACAACCTTACGTGCAATATTACTCGGGACAGCAAATGAGTATCCTATATAGGAGCCTGTTTGTGATGATATAGCGGTATTGATGCCAATGAGTTCGCCATTAATATTCACCAATGCACCCCCAGAATTACCAGGATTTACTGCCGCATCGGTTTGGATAAACGACTGGGTGTTTTGCCCCGTCAAATCTCTGGACTTTGCACTTATAATCCCAGCAGTCACTGTAGAATTTAAGTTAAACGGATTACCAACAGCTAAGACCCATTCACCAATTCGAGCGGTATTGCTATCGCCAAACGCCGTGTAATCTAAAGATTCATTGGACTCTATTTTTAACAAAGCGATATCGGTATTGGGATCCGTTCCAATAAGTTCGGCGTCAAAAGTTTTGTTATCATTGGTCGTAATTTCTATCGATTGCGCACCGTCAATAACATGATTATTTGTAATGATATAACCGTCAGGTGAGATGATAACTCCTGATCCTGTTCCTATTTGTTGGTGATGCTTGGGGCGTCCAAAAAATAAATCTTCAAAACTGGTATAGCTTTTAGAGTGTGTTGTGTTTTTGACATGCACTACGGAATGCACTGTTTTATCTGCAGCAGTTGTAAAATCGACATTGGTTCCGCCTTGTAATTTAGGGGTGTAATTAACAGGAAAAACGGTCGTAGTTATTTGAGGTTCAGTGGCTTTATTTGATGTAGGGTGTTCAAAAAAATGTTTATAGGCCCCAAGGGTTAAAGCCCCGCCCAAAGCTGAAACGCCTATTAGTGTGAGAATTTTTTTCATGGATTTAATTTTTAATTCGTTTACTATAACTTTAAAATTAATTATTTATTGAATTTAAATTTCAATTTTAACGCTCTTTTAACAGCCCAACTTACAGGATAATATTCTTATATTTGTTTTAATATGACACATACATTTTATAAATATCAAGGAACAGGTAATGATTTTGTGATGATCGATAACCGATTGGGAGGATTTGATAAAAATAACTTGGAATTGATTGCACACTTGTGTCAACGTCGTAAAGGGGTTGGTGCAGATGGTTTGATTCTTTTAGAGTCTGAATCCGATTATGATTTTAAAATGGTATACTTTAATGCCGATGGAAATGAAAGCACCATGTGTGGAAATGGCGGCCGCTGTATTGTTGCCTTTGCTAATTTTTTAGGAATTATAGAAAACACAACACGATTTATAGCTATTGATGGACCGCATTTAGCGACTATTAATAAGGACTATATTGAGTTGAAAATGCAAGATGTTTCTGCGATTGCTTCCAATGAGCACTACCATATTCTTGACACGGGATCTCCACATTATGTGGCAGTCAAATCAGGTTTAGAGGCTATTGATATGACTATTGAGGGGGCTAAAATTCGATATGACGCGCCTTTCAATCTTAGCGGTATTAATGTAAATTTTGCTGAAAAAATTAATGAAGATAGCTTTGCTATTCGCACCTATGAACGTGGGGTAGAAGCAGAGACTTTGTCTTGTGGAACAGGAGCTACAGCCGTAGCTATTGCAATGTTTCATTCTAAACATACTACATCCAAAACAATTAAGCTGCACACTCAAGGTGGAATTTTACAAGTTCGATTTGAACCGCTTTCTTCTTCGTATTCTGACGTGTGGTTATGTGGCCCAGCAAAACAGGTTTTTAAAGGCGATTTAGAATGGTAGCACTAGAAGCTAAACGCATCAATTTAAGAGGTTTAGTGCTTGAAGATTTAGCATTTTTATATATGATAGAAAATGACCTATCTCTTTGGGAATTAAGTCAAACTGAAACCCCTTTTTCTAAGGATATATTACAACGCTATTTAGAAACGGCTCAATTAGATATAAAAGAAATCAAACAGTTAAGGCTCGTGATCACATCCAAATCCAATGAACCTATGGGTTTTATTGATCTTTTTGATTTTGATGCTCAAAACAAGCATGCTGGAGTAAGTATTGTGTTGATGAAAACTCATCGAGGGAAAGGTTATGGGAAAGCCGCTCTATTGACGCTTATGGATTATTGTTTTTTAGATTTAGGTCTTCATCAAATATATAGTAATGTTTTAGAAGATAACACGGCTAGTATTGGATTATTTGAATCCGTTGGGTTTGAAAATATAGGACTTAAAAAAGAGTGGCGATTCTATAATGGAAGCTACAAAAACGAATATTTATTTCAATTTATTAATCATGTACTTTAAAAAAATAGCAATTGCAATCGTTCTCATTGGACTGGTAGGTGCAGGGATTTTCTCCTACTTTATTTATTCAGTGATGCTCGTGCCCAATACGAGTTTTAATTCTAAAGAAGCCTATATTTTTGTGGCATCTAATGCAACATTTAAAGACGTACGCTCAGATTTGGAGCCGCTTTTAAAAGATATTGAAACATTTGAGACGCTTGCCAAACAAAAAAAATATGTAAACAACATCAAGGCAGGGCGGTTTCGTATTACAAAAGACATGACTAATAATGATATTATTAATTCCATTCGAAGTCGTAATTTACCTATCAAGCTCGCTTTCAATAATCAACATTCATTAGCGGAATTAGCCTCTCGAATATCCAATCAAATTGAAGCCGATAGTACCGCTTTAATAACCGCTTTTACCGATAAAGAATTTTTAGATACTCATGAATTTACAGCAGCAAATGCGCTTGGCATGTACTTGCCCAATAGCTATGAGTTTTTCTGGAACACTTCTGCAACCACCTTTAGAAATCGAATGTTGAAAGAGTACAATCGTTTTTGGAATGCTAGCCGTTTAGAAAAAGCAAAATCTACAGGCCTAACCCCCAGCGAAGTGTTGATACTTGCGGCTATTGTGCATGAAGAGTCTAAACAACCATCTGAACAAGCGCGAATCGCAGGCGTATATATAAATCGTCTAAATAAGTCTTGGCCATTACAAGCGGATCCAACACTCAAATTTGCAGCCTATCAATTACCAGAGTATAAAAACACGATCATCAAACGTGTTTTAAATAAACATAAGTTGATCAATTCACCCTATAATACGTACAAGTTTAAAGGGTTGCCACCAGGATTAATTGCTATGCCAGACTTAACTGCGATCGAGGCTGTTTTGAACTATGAGCACCACTCGTATTTCTATTTTGCTGCGGATGCCCAAAGACCAGGATTTCATCAGTTTGCAAAAACGCTAAGTGGTCACAATCAAAATGCTAGAAATTATCAAGCCCACCTGAACCGTCAAGGAATAAGAGAGTAGTCTATAGTATTGAATACTAGGTAATTATATAAATTTGTATATTTGTAATGTCTATTTTTTATTATAAGTTTAAAACATACACATGAATTCGAAACAGTCATTTTATGTTATAGGACCTATCATACTGCTTTTCGGAGTGTTGATTTCATTTTCAACCCGACCTAATACTGAATTCAAAGAGCATTTGGTTACAACAGAAAAATTCGACTTTAACCTGGATGAAACTACTTCCTCTCAAAACGTTAAGACCATTTTTCCAAAATACATATTTTTAGAGCGTTCCTATATTGGGTTTAAAGAAGCGATTGCCTTCAAGGAATCTCAAGGCAAATACCATGCAGTAAACACCCTCGGCTATCTGGGAAAGTATCAGTTTGGAGCCTCTACCTTAGAATTGCTAGGAATTGATAATCCTCAATATTTTTTAAATACGCCTGAACTTCAAGAAAAAGCATTTTTAGCAAATACGAATCGAAATAAATGGGTATTAAGACGCGATATCAAACGTTTTGTAGGAAAAAAAATCAAAGGAATAGTGATTACTGAATCGGGGATTTTAGCGGCTGCTCATTTGGCTGGCCCAGGAAATGTAAAACGTTTCCTAAGAAGCTATGGTGCATTGGGGGCAACGGATGCTTATGGCACAAATATTCCAGATTATATGCGTAAATTCTCGGGGTATGACACGTCTTTTGTTAAGCCGCTTAAAAGCTCGAAAGTCGGACTGCCTTAATCTTTTTGAATAATAAAAATAGCGGGTCGTTTGTGGAAATCTAATTTTGAATGCTTCCAGTCTTTTGCAGTCTGTGTTTTGATATACTCGGAGGCTAAGGTCAAATCACAAGCCACACAAATTTGAGTGTCTGGGTGAAGCGCGCTACATAAATCTTCTAAAATACTATTATTTCGATAAGGCGTTTCTATAAATAACTGTGATTGATGTTCTTCAAAAGAGCGGCGTTCAAGTTGTTTTATTTTTGATTTTCGTTCCGCTTTATCAATTGGTAAATAGCCGTTAAATGCAAAATTTTGCCCGTTCATTCCAGAGCTCATCATGGCTAATAATATTGATGAAGGGCCTACCAAAGGAATAACTTGAATATTTTGTGTATGGGCTATTTTAACAACTTCAGCACCAGGATCAGCCACGCCTGGGCACCCAGCGTCAGACAATAAACCAACAGCGTTTCCTGCTAAACAATTTTCTAAAAAAGAAGGGATTTCTAGAGGATCGGTAAATTTATTTAAACTAAACAGATTTAAGCTTGCTTGGGATTTACCTGAGCTTACAGCTTTGATAAACTTACGTGCAGCCTTTTCATTTTCAACAATATAGGTATCAATGTTTTCAATGATTTTTTTGATAGAAATAGGCAGTACTTCCAAAGGCGCATTATCGCCTAAACCTGTAGGAATTAAGTAAAGTTTACCAGTCATTTTTTAACAATAATAGTGAGTTATTAGTCCTGTAAGTTACCTATAAATTAGGTTGTTTAATCTAGATGCAAAATCAAAAATAGGACTTAGATCGATAGTTTTTTGGTCAAGTCTTCTACATATTTTCTAAACTGCTTATCAGTTGTAGAAAGATTGTTAACCGTCTTGCAGGCATGTAATACTGTAGCGTGATCGCGCTTTCCAATTTGAGATCCAATACTAGCAAGTGATGCTTTAGTGAATTTTTTCGCAAAAAACATAGCCAATTGTCTCGCTTGAACAATATGACGTTTTCGGGTTTTGGATTGAAGCGTATCCACATCCATTTGGAAATAATCTGAAACCACTTTTTGGATATAGTCGATAGAGACTTCTCTTTTGGTGTTTTTTACAAATTTTTCAACGATTTCTTTCGCCAATGAAAGTGTAATTTCTTTTTTATTGAATGAAGATTGTGCAATTAATGAAATGATAGCACCTTCAAGTTCACGAACATTTGTAG
>JABAYZ010000158.1:8278-15596 GCA_018608735.1 Flavobacteriaceae bacterium
CAACAAACGTTGTTCGATGTCCTGCATGTCCACAGGTGCCTTGTCACTAGTTAAAATAACTTGCTTCCCGTTTTGATGTAAATGGTTAAAAATATGAAAGAATACATCTTGAGTTCCTGATTTCCCAGAAAGAAATTGAACATCATCAATGATCAAAACATCTATAATTTGATAGAAGTGAATAAAATCATTTCGGTTATTCTTTTTGACGGATTCTATATATTGTTGGGTAAATTTTTCTGCAGAGATGTATAAAACCGTCTTCTCAGGGTATTTGTCTTTAATGTCAACGCCTATAGCGTGTGCTAAATGCGTTTTACCTAAACCAACACCACCAAAGATTAATAGTGGATTAAATGAGGTTCCTCCTGGCTTGTTAGCCACAGCAATACTCGCATTTCTTGCCAATCGATTTGAGTCGCCTTCTAAAAAGTTCTCAAAGGTATAAATTGGGTTAAGTTGTGATTCAATTTTTACATTTCTAATTCCAGGAATTACAAACGGATTTTTTAATTCGGGATTTATATTTTTTAAGGGAATATCTACACGTTGTGAAAACACAGCCGAACGATTTGAACTTGGAATTTTTTCAGTAAAAGGCTGTTTGTTGCCATACGTATTTTCCATTTTGATGATGTACACCAATTTGGCATTGATTCCGAGTTCTTTTGTAAGTGCTACTTTTAAAATCTTAACGTAGTGCTCTTCTAACCATTCATAAAAGAATTTACTGGGCACTTGTATGCTCAATGCATGATCATCAAGTTTAACAGCTACAATAGGTTCAAACCATGTTTTATAGGCTTGCGGTTGAATGTTGTCTTTTATAAAGTTTAGACAGTTTTCCCAGACCGATTGCGCAGTATTATTCATTTTTGTGGTTAGTTTTTGTATAGTTAGTAATCAAAAAAACAACATTTTTGGGAATATGTTGTGGTTTATTGATGTTACAAATATGTGAACAAAATTCTAGAAAAAAAAATCAATTCTGGTTGAATATTTAATTTATTTTTTGCATACTTATTTCACGTTATAAATATACACATTTTAATATATGAACACACATCAGACAAAGATTAAAGTTAGGTATGCAGAAACCGATCAAATGGCTGTTGTTTACCACGGTAACTATGCTCAGTATCTGGAAATTGGACGATTGGAATGGCTTTCTGCTCTAGGGATTTCTTATAAGGATATGGAGGCAAATGGTGTGATGCTTCCTGTAGTTTCCTTGAGCTTAAACTACAAAAAACCAGCACGTTACGGTGATGTTTTAAGCGTTTCTACTACACTTTCTAAATCTCCAACAGCTGCTATCGAATTTAATTATGAAATTCACAATTCTAGCGGCGAATTACTCACTACCGCACACACGAAATTGGTGTTTATTAACATGAAATCGAATTTTCCGATGCGTTGTCCACAATATATTTTAGATAAACTGCAAATTTAATCGTTTAAAATTTCAACTTTAATTTTATGAAAGGCTTCAAAAGTAGTTTGAAGACTTTTTATGACGCTTTTTTTGACCAAAATAACCACTTCACATTCCATTTCGAGCCGTTGAGATTTTAAAATGAGTTGGTGCTTTTTAATAATTCGCATCACTTGACTCAAATCTTTGTATGCAAACCGCAGTTTGAAAGTTGTTAAAATGTCCAAGGTTTTTATGGTACTGGCTTCCAAACTTAATTTGGCTGTGGTTTTGTAGGCACTTATTAATCCTCCAACCCCAAGTTTTGTCCCTCCAAAATAGCGCACGACCACAACAAGCACATTTGTAAGTTCAAATGCCTGGAGTTGGCCATAAATGGGCAAGCCTGCACTATTTGATGGTTCCCCATCGTCAGAAGCTCTGTAATAAGGGGTTTCGATGCCGTGTTGAAACGCAAAACAAAAATGACCCGCATTGGAATGCTTTTGTTTAAGGTTATCTATAATAGGTTTAAACTCTTCTTTTGTTTTTATAGGGAACGCATACCCAAAAAACTTACTCCCTTTGTCTTTGTAAAGGACTTCTTCGGATGGGCTTACTATCGTTTTGTAGGTCAACATTACCCTTGAGATTTGTTGAATAATGGGTTGTCAAACAAATTCACAATATCTTCTGTTACGGGATCATTATTCCAAGTGTGGATCCCAAGTTCGGCGGCTGCCTTCGTATTTTCTTTGGTATCATCTACGAAGAAACAATTGCCCGCAACGCATTGATTTTCTTCTAAAACAAAGTTATAAATCGAGGCGTCAGGCTTTCGAAAATGTATTTCATGTGATAAATAAAATTGATCAAAACACCGCTTGAAACGTTCATATCGATAGGATGACATGTTTTGTATGACTTGTTCAATATGCAAAGCATTAGTATTGCTTAGTAATATAAGTTTATACGTTTTACTTGTAGAGAGTTTTTCTATAAACTCTAAACGGTATTCTGGAAAATCTAAGATTATAGCATTCCATGCGTTTTTGAATTCTGCTGCAGAAATTGACGGGAATTTAGTTGTAAAAGTTCTCACAAAATGATCGGTACTTATCAAACCTTTTTCATAGTCCATAGCAATTTGATGCATGTCTTCGGAAATTGAAGTTACCCCAAGCTTAAACAATTCGCGTTCAATGGCGGGTTTATCTAAATTTATAAAGACATCCCCAAAGTCAAATATAATGGTGTTAATCATTTGTAAAGATATTTAAAGTGTCAGAGCCTACAGGTGTTTTAGAACTTTGTATCCCTTTTAAATTAGGTTTTGAAATCCCGTCATAAAGGTTGAGTTGACTCGAAAATACGCGTGCTTCATCCCAGAGGTTTTCATCTATAAATGTTTGTAATGTTTTTTGTCCGCCCTCAATTAGTATAGAAGTAATATGATGGTCATATAGAGCCTTACAAATTTGAGAGGCGAGTGGCTGTTCTAAATCGATGTGCTCAGAGGTCAATCGGATGGTCTTGGCATCAGAATTAAATACCTGATAAGATTCTGACAATGACTCTCGGAGATCAATGACCACTCGAATAGGGTTGGCGCCTTTAACTTCTCGAGTTGTTAAGCTTGGATTGTCTTGAATAACGGTGTTTGCTCCCACAAGTATAGCCTGTTCTTCTGCACGCCATTGATGGACAAGTTGTCTTGAATAGGCATTACTTATCCAAACGGGTTTGATTTCAGATTTTGATCGTGGCGCAATGAAGCCATCATTGGTTTCGGCCCATTTTAATATAATATAAGGACGCTTCTTATTGTGATACGTAAAAAAACGTTTGTGATGTGCATTACATTCCGCTTCCAAAACGCCTACAATGACGTCGCATCCAGCAGCCTTTAATTTTGAAATCCCTTTTCCATAGACTTTATCATGTTCGTCAAGACATCCAATAACTACTCTTGGTATTTTATGCGCAATAATTAAATCGCTACAAGGTGGGGTTTTTCCATAATGCGCACAAGGTTCTAAAGTTACATAAAGAGTAGCATTATTAAGGAGGCTGGAATCTTTTATGGAGTTTATGGCGTTGACTTCGGCATGTGCCCCACCGTATGGACTTGTGTACCCCTCTGCAATAATATGATCTTCAACGACAATCACACAACCCACCATAGGGTTAGGCGCTGTAGATCCCAAGCCTTTTTTGGCGATCTCAATACATCGTGCTATGTAATGTTCGTGGGTGATTATAGTTTAATATTTACGGTTTCCGTTTTATCGATAGGGTACTTGTAAGTAAACCCTAAAGCCTTAAATTGGATGATCCCTTTATAAGTAACCTTTAAATTACGATTTAAAACACTGTTAAGCAATCCACTTAAAAATCCATTCGGATCTTTTCCTAAAAGTTCATTGGTTTTAATCTGGATTTGTAAAGGGATCGTAAAATTATCTTTTGCAGGGACTTTAAATTCTTCGGCACTAATAAATCCAAAAGCCACATCATTTACAAATACACTTACGCCATCGGTATTCAGTCGTCCACTCACCACATTTGGGTTATTAAACAGAGCATCTGCACTAAGGGTAATATGTCTTGAGTTCGCTTCAATCAATTTGATGTTATCAACTTTAATAAACTCTGGTTTTTGTTTAACGGTGCAACTTGTCGTCAAAACTATTATAAAGAGGATCGTAAATTTTTTCATTATTTTTTTGGGTATTATATGTATCTTCGAATCACAAAAATAAGATTTATTAATTGGTATCCATAACATGCGTATTAGAGAAATTAAAATCGAGGATAATTTTCAGTTAGAAACCATCATAAAAACGATATTTATAGACCTTGAATTGCCTCTAACAGGGACGGTTTACGACGACATAGACACCACTCGAATGTTTGAATCGTATCAAGAAGATAAGGCGGTGTATTTTGTAGTGGAAGTCAATGGGGTTGTAAAAGGCGGTGCTGGAATTAAAGCGTTAAAAAACCAAGAGGGCGCTGTATGTGAGCTTCAAAAAATGTACCTGTCTTCCGATACTAGAAGAAAAGGCTATGGTAAACTACTTATAGAACGCTGTTTAGATGCAGCGAAGGCCATGGGGTATAAACAGTGTTATTTAGAAACACTTTCAGAACTCAAAGTTGCTCAAAACCTATACAAAAACTATGGGTTTGACTATTTGGAAAACGCTATGGGAAATACAGGTCATACTTCCTGTGGAGTAAAAATGCTAAAACCCTTGTAATGCAATTAAAATCACTTCATAATTTTTTTCAAAATGGACTTATAGGCTATTATCCTAAAGAAGAAATTAACGCCTTTTTTTATCGTATTTGTGAACAGCACTTTGACTACAAACGTATAGATGTCCACCTCAAATCAGAGACTTTGATTTCTGCTGAAACGTTTGAGTATTTTGAAACCCTCATCAGTCGGTTGTTAACCTATGAACCCATTCAATATATACTTGGAACCACTTCCTTTTTTGGATTGGAATTTAAAGTTGATGACAATGTATTGATTCCACGTCCTGAAACTGAAGAATTGGTCGCATGGATTCTGAAACAAACAGATTCTAGCCAAGCTCTTAAAATTTTAGATATTGGTACAGGTTCTGGATGTATTGCAATTAGTTTGGCAAAACATTTGCCCAATGCTATGGTCTATGCTTTGGACGTGAGCCCTGCAGCGTTGAAAATTGCCCAACACAATGCCCAGCATAATGCGGTCCAACTCAAGTGTATCGAAGCTGATATTTTAGAATGGACAACTGCCGCACACGCATTTGATATCATCGTGTCCAATCCACCCTATGTTCGGGAACGTGAAAAAGAACGCATGGCGCCTAATGTATTGGAACATGAACCCCATTTGGCGTTGTTTGTTGAAAATGACAACCCCTTAATATTTTATAAAGCTATCGTTGGTTTGAGTAAAATAAACCTAAAAAAAGAGGGGTTCGTTTATTTTGAAATTAATGAATATTTAGGAGAAGACACCAAAGCACTTTTTTCTTCGACTGATTTTGACGACCTTCAATTAAAGACCGATATTTTTGGGAAACACAGAATGATTCGCGCTACAAAACGTTGATATTTTGTTGACTAAATTGCTGATAAATTCTTCATTTTTAACTGTAGTATACCACTCCTTTTCATATCTTAGTACTGTTAAATATTAAATTAGATTATTTTTTTTGATGGATATTAAAGAACAAATTCTACAACTTCGCGACGAGCTCAGACAGCATAATTACAACTATTATGTATTGGATGAACCCTCCATTTCTGACTTTGAATTTGATACCAAGTTGAAGCAACTTCAAGATTTAGAAACTGCCCATCCCCAGTTTTACGATGCCAGTTCACCAACGCTCAGAGTAGGAGGGGAAGTCACTAAAAATTTTGAAACCATTGTGCATGCACACCGCATGTATTCTTTAGACAACTCCTATTCCAAAGAAGATTTAATGGATTGGGAAACCCGTTTGCAAAAAATGGTCGATGGGCCTATTCAATACACCTGTGAGCTCAAATATGATGGGGCATCAATCAGTTTGACCTACGAAAATGGGCTGTTGGTTCAGGCCTTAACTCGTGGCGATGGTACGCAAGGCGATAACGTCACGGCAAACATCAAAACCATCAAATCCGTTCCCTTGCAATTACGAGGTGACTATCCCGAAAAATTTGAAATCCGTGGCGAAATCGTCCTGCCTTTCGAAGGCTTTAATGCGATGAATGCCGAGCGCATGGCCGCTGGGGAAGAGCCTTATAAAAACCCTCGAAACACCGCTTCGGGAAGTTTGAAATTACAAGACAGTGCTGAGGTCGCCAAACGTCCTTTGGAATGTTTGTTGTACAGTATTGTTGGAGAAAACACCCACATACAAACCCAATTTGAGAACCTCGAAAAAGCTCGGTCGTGGGGCTTTAAAGTCCCCACAATTGCGAAACTAACGGACTCTATTGATGGTGTTTTGGATTTTGTGAATCATTGGGATACCCACCGACATGAATTGCCTTACGAGACCGATGGCGTTGTGGTGAAAGTGAACAGTCTATTTCAACAAGCCGAGTTGGGCTATACCGCCAAAGCCCCACGTTGGGCTATGGCGTATAAATTTAAAGCCGAGCAAGAGTCTACACAGCTCGAACACATATCCTATCAGGTAGGGAGAACGGGAGCCATTACGCCTGTGGCCAACCTGCAGCCTGTGGAATTGGCAGGAACGATCGTCAAACGCGCCTCGCTTCACAATGCTGATCAAATAGAAAAACTTGATGTGCGCATCGGCGACTGGGTGTATGTTGAAAAAGGCGGCGAGATTATCCCTAAAATTATGGGTGTCGATTTAAGTCGTCGCGATTTAAGGACTCCAAAAACAGTTTATATTTCCAGCTGTCCAGAATGTGACACACCCCTGGTCAGAAAAGAAGGCGAGGCGCATCATTATTGTCCCAACGACAAGGGCTGTCCGCCTCAAATTATTGGACGCATACAACACTTTATTTCCCGAAAAGCCCTCGATATTGAAGGCTTGGGCGGCGAAACCGTGGCTTTACTTGTCAATGAAGGACTGATCCGTGATTATGCCGATTTATACGAACTGACCACCGATCAGATCATCCACCTCGATCGCATGGCGGAAAAAAGTGCCGATAACTTGGTCAATGGGGTGCAGGCGTCTAAAGATGTCCCTTTTGAACGGGTGTTGTTTGGATTGGGCATTCGCTATGTAGGAGAAACGGTGGCGAAAAAATTAGCCAAACATTACAAATCCATTGAAGCCTTGTCCAAAGCGACTTTGGAAGATTTAGAAACGGTGGACGAAATTGGCATTCGCATTGCCGAGAGTGTGGTGGATTTCTTTAGTACCGAAGCCA
>JABAYZ010000176.1 GCA_018608735.1 Flavobacteriaceae bacterium
GTTTGGTTTCATTTCTGGCGACTAAGGTGAGTTTGACGCCTTCAGAAGCTAAGGCGAAAGCGGCAGCTTTTCCAATTCCTTGTGTGCTTCCGCATACAAGAGCGTTTTTATGTTCTAAGTTTAAGTTCATAGGTCTTTTTTAATATTCGTAATTGATACATATATTTTTAGTTTGGGTGAAAAATCGAAGCACTTCAAATCCGCCTTCACGACCAACTCCGGAAGATTTTATTCCTCCAAATGGCGTGCGTAGATCGCGTTGCATCCACGTGTTTATCCAAACAATTCCCGTTTCTAGTTTCTCAGAGAACCTCAAACTTCGCTTTAGATTATTGGTCCATACCGTAGCGGATAAACCATATTTAACATCGTTTGCCAATGCTAAGGCTTCGGCATCAGAATTAAAAGACATCAGAGTAACTAAGGGTCCAAAAATCTCTTCTTGATTCAGTTTACACTGATTAGAATTTACTTCAATCACCGCAGGGGAAAGATAGTAACCATGTTCAAAACCATCCACAAAGACAGGTTCACCTCCACATAACAATCTGCTTTCTTTGTCATCAACTTCCGCAATATAAGTCTGTACTTTTTCAAAGTGGGTCTTAGACACTAAGGCTCCAATTTGTGTGGATTCTTCGGAAGGATGTCCGACAACAAGTTGCCGAACACGTTCTGTAAAATCGACTTTAAATTTTTCGTAAATAGAGGCTTCTACAAAAATTCGACTTCCGCACAAGCATATTTGCCCTTGGTTAGAAAACGAAGACTTTAGCGTGGTGGTGAGCATTTTTTCATAATCGCAATCTGCAAAAATGATGTTTGGGTTTTTCCCGCCCAATTCTAGGGACAATTTTTTAAACATGGGAGCAGCCGTTTTGGCAATAAGCTTTCCTGTTTCTGTGCCTCCCGTGAATGAAATTGCTTTGATATGTGGGTGTTCCACAATGGCCTGACCAGTAGTTGTTCCTAGCCCATGAACAATATTAAGTACTCCATCTGGAAGTCCTGCTTCATTACAAATTTCACTTAATAAAAAAGCAGTATAAGGGGTTACTTCACTAGGTTTGGCAACCACACAATTTCCAGCGGCCAGTGCTGGGGCAATTTTCCATGACAATAAATACAAGGGCAGATTCCAAGGAGAAATGCAACCCACAACCCCTATCGGATGTCGCAGGGTATAGTTGATTGTTTTGTCACTTTTAGTTTCGTGACTTTCGCTGAAAAACTGAGTGATCGCATGTCCAAAAAATCTGAAGTTACTCGCCGCTCTTGGAATGTCAACTGCCTTCGCAACTGAAATCGGTTTGCCATTATCTTTACTTTCTGCCGCAGCGAAGCGGTCCAAATTGGCTTCAATCAACGCCGCTATTTTCAATAAAATAGCACTTCTTTTTTCTATGGAGGTTTCTGACCAAGGGATGAATGCTTTTTGAGCAGCTTCATAAGCAACTTGCACATCTTCAGAACTCGAGTTTGGAATTTTCCCATACACTACACCATCGTCAGGACTAATATTATCTAGCCATTCATTTTGAATGGGGTTTGAAAATACGCCGTTGATATAGTTCTGGATTTGAATCATGTTAGTTTTTTATAGGCGATAACTTTAATTTCTACAACCAAATCGGGATGTGGCAATTGATGTACGGCTACTGTAGTTCGTGTAGGACCAGTTGTTGAATTAAAGAATTCGGCATAAGTTTTATTATACCCTGCAAAATCATTCATGTTAACCAAAAAGCTAGTGACATCTACGACATCTTCTAAGCTGGCGCCTTCGTTCATCAAATTGGTGTTGATGTTTTGAAGAACTTCACGCGTTTGAGTTTCTATATTTAAATGTTTGGTTCCCATCTCATCGATGATATCCACGCCCGCAATGCTATTGTCTGCTCGTCTCGAACTTGTGCCTGAAACAAAAATAAAATCCCCAACACGTTTGCTGTGTGGATAGGCACCTCTAGGGGTTATTTTTTTACTCATCAGTCTTATTTTTAATTACTACTAAACTATTTTTGAGCCGACATTTTCCTTCAGGATAGCGCCAGTCTCTTCTTGTACTTTTTTGAGTACAGTATTTAAATCTTCATTAGGCACTATTTTTTGCGCAGACAACAACTTTAGAATTGCCGTGTCTTGTGCACGACCTCGGGTCATGGCTTCGTTATATCCAATGGTTTCTTTAAATGTCACTAAGGAGTATTTCGAAAAATAGAGCTCTGGAAATTGAGCTTCCAAAGCCATTTCAATTTTTCGTTTTTCTTGAAATAAAGGATTTGCAACATGGTTTTTCATTTCATGAAAATTGTCAATTGCTAAATCAGCAATTGCATCGGTATCTATTTTTCTGTGGGATTCAAAGGCTTTGAATGTGGCTTCCCAATTGCCGTCATGAAGGTCTAAAAACCGATCAAATTCAACAACATCCTCAAATGAAGCATTCATCCCTTGACCATAAAAGGGCACAATGGCATGGGCGGCATCGCCTAGTAAAAGACTGTTGCCTTTATAGTGCCATGGAAAACATTTCACTGTGCCTAAAGGAGCCGTTGGGTTTTTAAAAAACTCTTGTGCCAAATTTGGCATTAAATCCAGAGCATCAGGGAATTCCTTCCTGAAAAATTCGATGACAATTTCAGGGGTTGTTAGGTTGTCAAAATTGTATTCGCCGGTTTCATAACTTAAAAATAGGGTCACGGTAAAACTGCCATCTAAATTTGGCAATGCAATAATCATAAAATCGCCTCTTGGCCAAATATGTAGTGCATTTTTAAAGGCTTTAAACTCGCCACTTTTTGTGGGCTGAATGGTTAATTCCTTATAGCCATGTGTGAGATAATTCTGAGAAAAACTAAATAAAAACTTACGTTTCTCGAAATAACTTTTTCTTAAAGAGGAACCTGCGCCATCTGTTCCGAAGATGAGGTCGGCGGATACCTCAAAAACTTCGCCAGTAATAGTGTCTTCAAAACACCCTATTTTGGCTTCGAAATTTACTTTTGTACTACGTTTATTGAATTCTATAGTCACATTGTCTAGGGCTTCTGCCTCGTCTAATAAGAGAGCGGTTAGTAATTCTCTTGAAATAGAATTTATAGACTCATTTTCCCGACCGCTATAGTTTGAAAGAAAGGTGTTTCCTTCTTTGTCATGAATCATTCGACCGTGCATTGGAATACACAGAGAATCAACTTTTGATTCCAATCCAACCATTTTAATCGCTTTCAATCCACGATTCGAAAAGGCCAAATTGATCGAACGTCCTGCACTGATATCCACTTTTCTTAAATCAGGTCGCATTTCTATAACACGTACGTTAAATCCGCGTTGGCCTAATCGCAAGGCGAGTAAGGATCCACAAAGTCCTGCTCCAATAATTAATATGGATTCTTGTTTAGGCATTTAAAATTGTTTTTAAGAGTTCTACCATTTTATAAACGTCTTCAAATGAGTTGTAAAAAGGGGTAGGAGCACATCGAATCACATCTGGAGTTCTCCAGTCAGTAATCACATGAGCATCAGTTAATTTTGTGTGTAAAGATTTATTGGCATTTTTTACTTGTATGGAGAGTTGGCATCCTCTTTGCTCTGGGTCTTTTGGGGTAATTATAGTAATATTTTCATTTTGTAATTCCAAAATGAGGTATTCCATATACCCAGTGAGCTGTATTGATTTTTTTCTTAAAGCGGACATGCCTACTTCTTTAAATAATTCTAAAGAGGCTTTAATTGCAGCCATAGATAAGATGGGTGGGTTGCTTAATTGCCAACCTTCTGCTCCCGGAATAATATCTAAAGGTTGACGCATATCAAAACGTGTGGCTTTATTTTGACTCCACCAGCCTGCAAATCGTTTTAAGGACGTATCGTGGGCATAGCGTTCGTGAACAAAAATTCCGCCGAGACTTCCAGGACCAGAATTCATGTATTTATAGGTACACCAGGCCGCAAAGTCAACTCCTGATTCATGAAGTTTGGGTTGAATGTTTCCAACCCCATGTGCCAAGTCAATGCCTACTTTACATCCCTGTTGATGACCGAGTTCGGCAATTCTTTTTAAATCTAAATATTGTCCTGTATAATAATTGACACCGCCAATTAACAATAAAGCGATTTCATCGCCTTGAGTTTCTAAAATAGCCGCTAAGTCCTCAATATTTAATAGGGTTTCTCCAGCTCTAGGCGTCCATTCAATGAGCGAATCAACAGGGTCAAAACCATGAAATTGTAATTGTGTTTCTACGGCATATCGATCGGAGGGAAAGGCATCGCTTTCAATCACGATTTTATATTTTGTTTTGGTGGGCTGATAAAACGACACCATCAACAAATGTAAATTTGTGGTCAACGTGTTCATAATGACCACTTCTATGGGCTTTGCTCCAACAATTTCTGCCATACTTTCGGTGAGAAATTCGTGGTATGACATCCAAGGGTTTTTGGCTTCAAAATGGCCTTCTACGCCTAAGTTAGCCCAGTCGTCTAACTCTTGTTGGATGTGATTTTTGGTTTGTTTTGGTTGAAGTCCTAAAGAGTTCCCCGTAAAGTATAACCATTCATCTCCATCAGAAGTTTTGGGAATGTGAAATTTATCACGGTAATGCGCTAAAGGATCTTTTTGATCTTGTGCTTTTGCAAAACCGATTCCAGGCTTAAAATGTATCAACAGTTATGAGTTTATATTCTCTCAAAAATAAGCAATTTTGATTGAAAATAAAATGGAATTGATGCTTTAAAATTAATGTTTAGGTTTAAGTAAGTCCGGGAATTTTTTTTGAAATTTCTTTAAACGCGGAATAGAAACATTCCGTATGTAAGAATTGTTCGGGTGTAGCCGCTCATAGTTTTGATGGTAGTCTTCTCCTATCCAAAATTTTTGAAATGGATAAACTTCTGCAGCAACTTTCTTGTTTAGTTTTGAAGTCAGGGCCTCTTTTTTTTGATCTATGATTGTTTTTTGTTTGTCATTTTGATAAAAAATTATAGAACGGTATTGCGAGCCTCTATCAGGCCCTTGACCATTAACTTGGGAGATGTTTTGAGAGCCAAAATACACATCTACTAAGCTTGAGAAACTCACGACTGTTGGGTCGTAAATCACTTCTACAGCTTCGGCATGTCCAGTTCTTCCAGTATTACTTGATTGGTAAGTTGGATTCTCTGTGTGGCCTCCAGCATAGCCATTAATAACTTCAGAAACGCCTTTGACACTTTCATAAATGGCTTCTACACACCAAAAACATCCGCTGGCAAAATAGGCGCGTGCCATACCATCTTTTATAGGAACTTCAACAGCAGGAGCATTTTCTATGTTATGCTGAGTTTTGGTCTTGTCTTTTTTGGTTTGACAGCTCATAAAACTAAAGGTCAAGCAAAGCATTAATGTGGTAAGATTTTTCATGGGTATAGAGGTTTGTTTATGCCCTAAAATTACAATGCAAATTTTATAAAAGTGTGAAAATTATATTAAATAAAAAAGCCCTCATTAAAAATGAAGGCTTTAAATAATTTATGATAAAAAATTAAAGTTTAGAAATCAATTTTTCCATTTTAACTTTTTGTTCTTCAGCGAGAAGGGCATCGACTAAAATTCGACCACTGTGTTCATCGGTGATGATTTTTTTACGAGAAGCAATTTCCATTTGAACCTGTGGTGGAATTGTAAAGTAAGACCCTCCAGAGGCTCCTCTTTCAATAGGGACTATTGCTAAACCATTTTTAACGTTTGTACGTATTTTTGTGTAAGCTTTTACAAGGCGTTCATCAATATTCTTTTTGTAATCTTCAGACTTGGCCAACAAAAGTTTTTCTTCTTTTTCGGTTTCGGCAAGAATATCGTCAAGATCTGCTTTTTTGTGTTTTAAATGTGTTTCACGTTCTTCCAAACGTTCTTTTGTAGACGTGATTACAACATTTTTTTGTTCTATTTGAGCGTTAAATTCTTTAATGTGTTTTTCAGCCAATTGGATTTCCAACTCTTGAAATTCAACTTCTTTAGTTAAAGAATTAAATTCACGATTATTACGAACATTTTTTTGTTGTTCAGCATATTTCTTAATCAATCCAGTAGATTCTTCTATGAGAATTTTTTTGGATTTGATTTGATTCTCAATTTCAGCTAAGCTTTGTTCAAGCTTTTCAACTCTATTTTTAAAGCCTTCAACATCATCTTCTAAGTCTCTAACTTCTAAAGGTAATTCTCCTCTTACATTTCTAATTTCGTCAACTCTAGAGTCTATCAATTGTAAATCATAAAGAGCTCTTAATCGTTCTTCTACGGTTAGTTCTTTCTTTTTAGCCATGCTTATATATACTTTACGGGATTTGTATTTGTCTTTGATAAAAGGATTGCAAAATTAGTAATTTTTTTCTTAAGATGCGCAACTAAAATATTTTTTATATGTTGCTCGCTTTCATAGTGTCCAATGTCGGCCAATACCATTGCGTTTTCTGCCCTAAAAAAATCGTGATATTTTAAGTCCGAGGTAATAAAAGCATCTGCACCAGCAGCTTTAGCCGTTTCAATAGCGAAACTTCCTGAACCTCCCAAAACAGCAACGGTTTGAATTGGTCGATCTAACAATGTCGAATGTCGAATAACGTCGCAATTAAAACGAGTTTTTACCAAACTTAAAAATGAAGCTTCTTCCATTGGGTGTTCGAGTTCGCCAATCATTCCCATGCCAATATGTTGGTTTTTATTTTCTAAGGATAGCACTTCATAAGCCACTTCTTCGTAAGGGTGACTTTCGAGCAAGGCTTTCAGAATGTCGTTTTCGAGATGTTTTTCAAAAGTGACCGTAATTTTTGTCTCCGATACTTTTTGTAAACGATGTTTTTCTCCAATTACAGGGTTAGAGTTTTCATTACCTTTATAACTCCCCGTTCCAGGGCTACTAAAACTACAGTTGGTATAATTTCCAATGCTTCCAGCACCACTTTCAAACAGGGCTGTTCTTACGTGTTCAGCATTTTTTTCTGGGACATAAACGGTCAATTGTTTTATAGTGTTCGCTTGTGGAATGAGAATCGTTTTGTTTTTCAACCCTAAAATTTCACAAAGCCCAGCATTAGAACCTTCAAAAGCATTGTCAAGCGCTGTATGAATGGCATAAATTGCAATTTTATTTTCGATTGCCTTTATCAACACCCGTTCTACATAGGAGTTTCCTGTAATTTTTTTGAGACCTTTAAAAATAATCGGATGAAAACTCACAATCAAATTACAGTGGTTTTCAATGGCTTCATCTACTACTGATTCAAGGGTGTCTAAGGACACCAAAACCCCTGTAACTTCGCTGTTCTTATTACCGACCAAAAGGCCTACGTTATCAAATTCTTCGGCGTATGCAAGCGGGGCTAAAGCCTCTAAATGCGTTATAACTTCCTGAACTATCATAAGTTTTTGTTTAAGTTCAAAGATAAAATAATTACTTTCGTTGCAATGAAGCTTTTTAGAAAAATATTATATCCCGTTGTACCCCTCTATTATGTGGTGGTGTTTTTACGAAATAAATTCTTTGATTGGTCTATTTTCTCCTCCAAATCGTACACGTTTCCATTATTGTGCGTAGGAAATTTATCGGTTGGAGGTACTGGTAAAACGCCCATGATCGAATATTTAATCGCCTTGTTAGAACCCAAATATAAGCTAGCAACCCTCAGTCGAGGCTATGGCCGCAAGTCCAAAGGATTTCTGATTGCAGAACCTAATGCGACTTCTCAAGATATCGGCGATGAGCCTTTACAGCTTTTTAATAAATTTAAAACGATAACGGTGGCCGTAGATGCAGACCGTCAAAATGGTTTGAAATGTTTAAAAGAAAATTACCCTTGGGTGGATGCTGTGTTGTTGGATGATGCGTTTCAGCATCGAAAAGTCACGGCAGGATTTAATATGCTGTTGACCGCCTATGACCAGCTGTATTGTGATGATGGTGTTTTGCCTACAGGAAATTTGAGAGAACCTAAATCGGGCGCTAAACGTGCTCAGGTTATTGTAGTAACGAAATGCCCAGAAAATCTGAGTGATCTAGAGAAAACAGCCCTTATCAAACGCTTGAATCCAAAATCTAATCAGGCGGTGTTTTTTAGCAGTATTCAGTACAGTGATACACTGATGTCATCCACTTCGAGTCGTAGCTTGATAGACTTAAAAAACACTCGTTTTACGCTGGTGACAGGGATTGCAAATCCAAAACCATTAGTGGCATATCTAGAAGAATTGGGGCTCGATTTCGAGCATCTAAGTTATAAGGACCACCACGAGTTTTCAAATTCTGAATTGGAACTGATTCATTCAAAATCGTTGGTAGTGACTACCGAAAAGGATTTTTCTCGCTTAAATTCTGAGGCAAAGGATCAAATATACTATTTACCGATTCAATTAAAAATAGACAATGCCAGCGAGTTTGATGGTTTGGTGGAGGAGTATGTTGGGGCATTTTAGGGTACTAAATCCTTATAAATGAAAACTAAACGGCTATCCTTTTACTCGATAAATCAAATCTACAATACGGTTGGAGTAGCCTGTTTCGTTATCGTACCAGCCAATAATTTTCACCATCGTTCCAATGACAGACGTCATTTGCGCATCAAAAATACATGAATGTGTATTTCCAACAATATCAATCGATACAATTGAATCTTCGGTATATTCAACGATCCCTTTAAAAGTGGATTCTGCGGCCTCTTTAAATGCGTTGTTAATTGCCTCCACAGAGGTTTCTTTTTTTACATTAAAGGTAATATCTGTGAGCGACCCATTAATAACGGGTACTCGAATTCCACAACCTCCTATACAGTTAGCTAATTCTGGAAAAATTTTTGTCAGTGCTTTCGCTGCTCCCGTTGTTGTGGGTACGATGGACTGTCCCGCAGCACGGGCACGTCTCAAGTCTTTATGGGGTTGATCGTGTAAACTCTGATCGGTTGTGTAGGAGTGTACCGTTGTTATATACGCCTGATCAATTCCACAAAGTTCATTAATAATGGAAAGCATCGGTGCCGCATTATTGGTCGTACAAGAGGCGTTTGAAATGATTAAATCATCGTCATGTAATAAGTCGTCATTAACGCCTAAAACAACCGTTTTTAGATCATCATCGCTAGGAGGGACACTCAAAATTACTTTAGAAGCCCCATTATTTATATGGTGAATTAATTCTTTTTTGGTTTTAAATTTCCCCGTTGCTTCAATGACGACATCCACGTTAAAGGGTGTCCAGTTGAGGTGTTTTGGATGTGTTTTGTTTAATACAGGAATTGCAAGGTCATCAAGGATGATATGTGTATCATCACTAGAAATAGTTCTTTTTAAAGTGCCGTGAATACTGTCGTATTTGAGCAGATGCGCCAAGGTTTTGGTATCTGCCAGGTCGTTAATCGCAACCACTTCAATTGATGGGTGAGTTAGTACTAGTCTAAACACACGACGGCCAATGCGTCCAAAGCCGTTGATTGCAATCCTAATCATGGTTAGTTGATGTGTTTTTGGGCTTTATAAGAAGATCTTACCAAGGCACTACTTTCCACGTGTCGAAAGCCTAAATCCAATCCAATAGTTTCATATTCTTTGAATTGATCGGGGGTGATGAATTGCTTTACTGGCAAATGTTTTTTACTCGGTTGGAGGTATTGACCGATGGTAACCACATCCACATTGGCGTTTTTTATATCGTGAAGCGTTTCAATGACTTCATCGCGAGTTTCTCCTAATCCAAGCATCAAGCCTGTTTTGGTACGGCGTTGTCCTTGGTCTTTTAGGTATTTTAAAACACTCAAACTTTTATCGTATTTCGCTTGAATACGGACTTCTCGTGTCAGACGTCTTACGGTTTCCATATTGTGAGAAACAACTTCTGGAGCGACTTCTACAATACGATCAATATGTTTTTCAATGCCTTGAAAATCGGGAATTAATGTTTCCATGGTAATGTTTGGATTCATCCGTCTAACTGCCTTGACAGTTTCAGCCCACATGATACTTCCCATATCTTTCAGGTCATCTCTATCGACACTGGTCAATACCGCGTGTTTGATAGCCATGATTTTTATAGAGCGTGCTACTTTTTCAGGTTCATCCCAATCTACAGTTTCTGGACGTCCAGTTTTGACTCCACAAAACCCACAAGATCGAGTACAAATATTTCCTAAAATCATAAAGGTAGCTGTACCTTCTCCCCAACATTCCCCCATATTAGGGCAACTTCCTGAAGCACAAATAGTGTTGAGATTATATTTATCAACAAGTCCTCTGAGTTCAGTATATTTTTTGCCAGTTGGCAATTTGACACGAAGCCATTTCGGCTTAGGTTGTCGTATAATTGGGTCTGAAAGTGTTTCTACAGCCATGCGTTCAATTTGAGCCACAAAGATACAAAGTATTCTTATAAATAAATCATAAAATTGTGAGATACCACACGCTAAAACCGATTAAAAAAAGAATTCCAAAACCGCTAATGACATGCATTAATTTGGATGGGTGCCACGCTTTTGGGGTGTGCTTACTTGAAATTAAAATATAGTTGCTTAGGGCATAGAATGGTGCTGTAATAAAGGATATTATGGTGGCGATTTTCACCAGACTTCCCATTTCAGATAGAAAGAAAAAATAAATACTCAGTGTGCCTAGAATCAGACCAATACTCCAAATTAGGTAGCCATTTTTAAAGGATTTTTCAAACAGTAATTCAGTGGTTTTGTGGATGGACCGCGGCGAAGCATCAAGAGTTGTCAGTGAAGTGCTAAACATGGTTGTAAATGCTGCTATACCAATAATAATATAAGCCCAGTTTCCAAGACTATGGGTATACATTTCTATAAGCTGTACTGAAAATGTACCAGCACTTGTACTGAAACTATTCCCTGTTGGATGCATGATTAGGGCGCCAAGTCCTACAAAGCTAACCCCTAATATAATTGTTCCGATATACCCAATATTAAAATCCAATACAGCTGTCTTTGGGTTGGAGGTTTCGATGCTAGTTTTTTGCTTTTCAATGGTCCATAACGAGTGCCATACCGAAATATCCAAAGGCGCTGGCATCCATCCCATAAAGGCGATTAAAAACGTAATTTCGAGACTGCCTTCTGGTAAGTGTTGAGTAAATGATACCGCTTCACTCGAATTGTAAACGGCCATGCCTGTGGCAATCAACGTAGTGAGCGTTAATGTTATAATAATGACTTTCATCATGACGTCCAAAAATCGATATTTTCCAACATTTAAGATGACAAAACAAATGCTTAGGATAACAACTGACCATATTTTTACGCTTATAAAATCCCCAAATAACGAGGTGGCAATTCCTGCAGTTACGATGGTTACTGCAGCTTGGATGGTAAACATCGTTAAAAACGTCAACACGCCATATAGTATCAAAACGCCTTTTCCTAATTTTCGATAGCCTTCCAGTAAACTTTCTCCAGTTGCACTTGCATAGCGAGGGCCATATTGAAAAAACGGATATTTAACCAAATGAATAAGTAGCAATGCCCAAAGGAATCCAAACCCAAAATCTGCTCCTGAACGAGTGGATTGTACGAGGTGAGACACGCCGATAGCTGCGCCAGCAAAAAGAAGCCCTGGGCCTAATTTTTGTATAAAACGTTTCATTTTTTTGTTAAAATAATCTCTGCTAATAGTTTCTTAGCTCTTAAAAGTTTAATTTTTACAGTATTTACGGGAGTATTAATTTCTTTAGAAATTTCGAGGTAAGATAACTCTAGGAAATAGCGTAAATTAATAACTTGTTGATAGTGAGGTTTTAATTTTTTAATGTCTTTTAATAACTCTGCCAAATTCTGTTTAGTGATGAGTTTATCTTCGGGTGTTGGTGCTTCGTCTTGAATCGAATACACGCGTTTTTCATCTTCTTCTGAAGTTTGGTTGATTAAGGATATTTTTTGCTTTCTTAAACGATCAGAGTGCGTATTTTTTGCAATGGTAACCAGCCATGTCTTAAATTTGAATTTTTCATCAAAGGATTTAATTTTTTCAAAAGCTTTAGAAAAGGTTTCAATGGTTATGTCTTCCGCATCATTTTCATTTTGTGTGCGCTTAATCAAAAACCCATACACATCGTTCCAAAATGTATGCAGTAATAAACTGAATGCAATTTGATCATTTTCTTTAGCTTTCTGAATGGCGTCGATTACTTCCAAGGAGTTGATGTCGTTTTAAGAGTGTTGAGGTTCAGAACAGTCTTTGTATTCCTCTGGGGTTTTTCCACAAAATCCACAAGCTTCACCATCGGTGTTTAGCATGGGGTTTTGACTTGCACAAGTTCCTGCAAATTCACCATCTTTTTTAGCCCATATTTTTATTGAAATTCCTCCAATAGCAATACCTAAGAGCGCTAGTGTAATTAAAAATAGAATCATCTTTGTTTTTCACAAAGATACACTTTTCAGGATTTTGACCTCCTCATGTGACTTTTTTTTAATTTCTGTGTCTTACTTGAAAGCATACTAACTATTTTACAAATGAAAAAAATATTTGCAGAGTTTTTTGGAACATTTTGGCTAGTCTTTGGAGGTTGCGGTAGTGCTATTTTTACAGCTGGATATCCAGAGCTAGGAATCGGATTTGTAGGGGTAGCAATTGCGTTTGGGTTATCCGTATTAACGATGGCTTTTGCAGTAGGCGCAATTTCAGGAGCGCATTTTAATCCAGCAGTCACGCTTGGTTTGTGGGCTGGTGGGTATCATAAAACAAAGGATGTGTTAGGCTATGTTTTGGCACAAGTTCTTGGAGGGATTGTAGCTGCTGCTACTTTATTTTTGATCATTTCTGAAAAATCAGATTTTGTTTCAGTAGGAGCATTTGCAGCCAATGGTTATGGAGACTTGTCTCCAGGTGGATATTCTATGACAGCCGTTTTGATCACTGAATTTGTAACCACTGCTTTTTTTGTAATTATTATTCTTGGAAGTACGTCTTGTAAAGCGTCAAAGAAGTTTGCTCCGATCGCTATTGGATTTGCACTGACATTGATACACCTTATAAGCATCCCTATTTCAAACACTTCAGTGAATCCTGCACGATCAACAGGACAAGCCTTATTTGCTGAAGGAGATTATTCAAGTCAGCTTTGGTTGTTTTGGTTGGCTCCTATAGCAGGAGCTATTGTAGCAGGTATTGTGTGTAGATTAAGTAAAAAAGCCTAAAACTTTTTTACAGGATATTCACTTCTGTCTCTAAATCTATATCAAAAATAAATTTAATTGCTTTTTGAATTTGTTTGGATAGAGATAAAATATCTTTTCCTGACGCATTACCATAGTTTACCAAAACCAGAGCTTGTTTGGCATGTACTCCAAAATCACCAAAAGTTTTCCCTTTGAAACCTGCGGTGTCAATAAGCCAACCTGCAGGGATTTTTATAGTATTTTTCGAAATTTTATAATGTGGAACTTCAGGAAACTGAGTCTTTAAGACTTCAAATTTAGAATTTGAAATCACGGGGTTTTTAAAGAAACTTCCACTATTTCCAATTACCTTTGGATCTGGAAGTTTTGAATTTCTAATGGCAATCACAGCTTTTGAAACCTCTTGAATTGTAGGGTTTTCTATTTCAGAATTTTTCAATTCAGCCTCTATAGCGCCGTAGTTTGTTTTGATCTTATGGTTCATGCGAGTCAATTCAAATACAACTGAAGTGATGATGTATTGCCCTTTTAATTCTTGCTTAAATACAGAATTTCTATACCCAAAATTACATTCGTCTTTAGTGAATGTTTTTAGCATTTTGGTTTGGATATTAATGGCTTCACAGCTGATAAAAGAATCTTTTAGTTCAACGCCATATGCACCAATATTTTGAATAGGTGCGGTTCCTACATTCCCTGGAATTAAGGATAAATTTTCGAGCCCTCCAAAATTTTCGTTGAGACACCAATTCACCAATTCATGCCAATTTTCACCTGCTGAAACCTGAATCTGAACATGGTCTTCTGATGTTGTTATTACAGAAATACCTTTTAGATTTATGTGGACTACCAAAGCGTCAATGTCCTTAGTTAGAAGCATATTACTTCCGCCACCAAGCACCATTAAATTTGAGGGATTTGTATTTAAAACTGCCGTCAAGTCTTTTACGGAATCGACAGACACAAACTCTTTTGCAGAAACATCAATTCCAAAAGTATTGAACGGTTTAAGAGATATGTTATTTTTTATGTCCATTTAAGCGTTATACTGGGCAAGTGCTGCTTTTAAAATAGCAACCGATCTTCTAAGATCATCTTTATTTAGCACATAGGCAATACGAACTTGATTTTTTCCAAGACCTTCTGATGAATAAAACCCAGCTGCTGGTGCCACCATGATGGTTTCATTGTTGAGTCTAAAGTCTTCTAACAACCACTGTGCAAATACATCTGTATCCGTTACGGGTAATTCTACAATACAATAAAATGCCCCTTTTGGTCTAGCGACTTTTACTCCTTCAATTTTTTCCAGTTCTTCTACCAAAACATCTCTGCGTTCCACATACTCTGAAATCACCTCACTAAAATAACTATCTGGAGTGTCCAAGGCAGCCTCACTTGCTAGAAGGGCATAGGTTGGAGGAGATAATCGTGCTTGTGCAAATTTCAAAGCAGTATCTAGCACTGATTTGTTTTTGGTGACAATACACCCAATTCTTGCCCCACACATGCTGTATCGTTTAGAGACAGAATCAACGATAATGGCATTTGATTCTATGCCTTCTTCTTGCATTATGGAATAATGCTCGAGTCCATCATATGTAAATTCACGATAGACTTCGTCCGAAATTAAAAATAAATCATGTTTTTTAACAAGTGTTGCCAGTTGTTGAATTTCAGTTTTACTATATAAATATCCTGTAGGATTGCCTGGATTACAAATTAAGATTGCTTTTGTTTTCGAGGTGATTAAGGCTTCAAAATCAGCAATAGGAGGTAAGGCAAAATTAGATTCAATATTAGAAACGACGGGAACTACTTTGACACCCTGTGCCGTAGAAAAGCCATTATAATTTGCATAAAATGGTTCAGGGATAATGACCTCGTCCTCAGGGTCCATGATGCTCCCAAAGGTAAAAAACAAGGCTTCACTTCCTCCAGTGGTTATGATAATGTTATTGGCTCCAACGTGAATATTATTTTTTTTATAATATCCTGCTAATTTTGTGCGATAGATTTCTGAGCCTTCCGAACGACTATACGATAAAGTCTCTATCGTATTATTCTTAACCGCATTTAATGCCACTTCAGGAGTTTTAATGTCAGGCTGACCAATATTTAGATGATAAACTTTCACCCCTTCAATCTTCGCATTTTCGGCGAAAGGCACTAGTTTTCTAATTGGTGATTGTGGCATTTTCGCCCCTTTTTGAGAAATTTTCGGCATTATTATGATATATCTATTGTCTACAAATTTATCTTAAAGTTTGTATAAAATAA
>JABAYZ010000284.1:0-7763 GCA_018608735.1 Flavobacteriaceae bacterium
CTGGAAGAGGAGAATCTGCATTACTTCTTGGCGCTGTACGCGATCCAACAAGAATAATTTCATCTAGAGACGAACCTTCTTGTAGGGTCACACTAACGACCGATTGATTTGCTACGCTGACTTCTTGAGTCTCATAGCCTACATAACTGAACACAAGTGTTGCATCTGAAGCTGCACTGATTTGATAGTTACCATCAAAATCGGAGATTGCTCCATTACTTGTGCCTTTTTCGACGACATTAACTCCAGTGATAGGAGCGCCATCTGCTCCTGAAACCGTACCGGTAACCTGAGCTGTTGCAAAATTGATGCTAACTAAGGCTAGCATCATCATGAAATAATTTTTCATTTGTTTAATTTGTTTATGAATTAGTTAAACAAATATACTTAATTATATTTAACAATTATTTAATATAACGGAATGTTATTTATTAATTCAATAATATCATAAGGTGAAATTTATAATTTCCTTAGAGTAGATATGTGCTTTAAGAATAATTTAAACGGTTTTATTTTGTTCATAAAAACAAATTATATTTAAAACAAGTAAAATTAAGTTCAATTTAGTTTTCTAAAAAATGTTACTAGAACACAATTTTATACAAAGAATGATAACAATTAATCCACGATTTATAAATTCAGGCACCACCTTTAAGTAATTAAAAGGAGCGTTGTAGTATGTTGATTTAAATAATTACATTTGCAGTCAAATTTTTTATAAGATGAAAGCAGGTATTGTAGGATTGCCAAATGTTGGAAAATCAACACTTTTTAATTGTTTATCAAACGCCAAAGCACAAAGTGCTAATTTCCCGTTTTGCACCATTGAACCCAATATTGGTGTTGTTAATGTTCCTGACCCTCGTTTGTCAAAACTGGAAAAACTTGTAGTCCCAGAAAAAGTAGTTCCTGCAACTGTTGAGATCGTGGATATCGCAGGACTTGTAAAAGGAGCCAGTAAGGGGGAAGGATTAGGAAATCAATTTCTTGGGAACATTCGTGAAACAGATGCCATCCTTCATGTATTGCGTTGTTTTGATGACAATAACATCATACATGTAGACAACTCCATAGATCCTGTTAGAGATAAAGAAACAATAGACATGGAGCTTCAGTTGAAAGATTTGGAGACCACTGAAAAAAAATTAGAAAAAGTAAAACGCGCTTCAAGAACAGGAAACAAAGATGCTCAAAAAGAAGAAGTGATTTTAATGAAAATAAAAGAAAATTTAGAAGCTGGAATTTCTGTTCGCACCCTTGAATTTTCTGAAGATGATTATTTAGAATTTGTAAAACCACTTCAGTTTATTACAGACAAACCCGTCATGTATGTCTGTAATGTTGATGAAGCATCAGCCGTAACGGGGAATGCTTATGTAGACTTGGTCAAAGCCGCTGTTGCTAATGAAAATGCTGAAGTCTTGGTACTTGCCGTTGGAACAGAAGCTGATATCAATGAATTAGATGATTATGAAGAACGCCAACTTTTTCTTCAAGATATCGGATTAGACGAGCCAGGTTCTGCAAAATTAATTCGTTCGGCATATAAGTTACTAAGCCTTCAAACCTATTTTACGGCGGGTGTTAAAGAGGTGCGCGCTTGGACTATTAATATAGGAAGCTCAGCGCCACAAGCTGCAGGCGTGATTCATACCGATTTTGAAAAAGGATTTATTCGTGCAGAAGTCATTGCTTATGACGATTTTGAAAGTTTAGGGTCGGAAGCAAAAGTAAAAGAAGCCGGCAAAATGCGCGTCGAAGGAAAAAACTATACTGTAAAAGACGGCGATGTCATGCATTTCCTTTTTAATGTATAAAAAAATAGACCACTAATAAATTGAAAGCCAATGTTCTCAACACCATTGGTTTTTTTTTGTTAATTAATTTGTGTTTTAAAGGTTTTATTTTTTATGCTGATGTTCTATATTAGCGTCCTGTCACGATACACTTTATGGCTCAAAATACAGATTACACAGAAGATAATATTAGATCCCTTGATTGGAAGGAGCATATTCGCATGCGTCCTGGTATGTATATTGGGAAACTTGGCGATGGTTCTTCTGCCGATGATGGCATCTATATTTTATTAAAAGAAGTTTTAGACAACTCAATTGATGAATTTGTCATGGGTGCTGGTAAATCCATTGAGATTTCCATTCAAGGCAGTAAAGTCATTGTGCGTGATTTTGGTCGTGGAATTCCACTAGGCAAAGTTGTCGATGTGGTTTCTAAAATGAACACAGGGGGTAAATATGATTCCCGTGCATTTAAAAAATCAGTCGGATTAAATGGAGTTGGAACAAAAGCAGTCAACGCACTGTCCTCGTTTTTTAGAGTCGAATCCACTCGAGATGGTAAATCCGCTTCCGCAGAATTTTCATCAGGCGTATTGAACCATCAAGACCTATTGGATGATACCACAAGGCGCAAAGGAACAAAAGTCTCCTTTATACCCGATGAAATTATATTTAAAAACTACAAGTACCGAAATGAATATGTGGCGCGTATGCTTAAAAACTACGTGTACTTAAATCCAGGACTGACCATATTATTTAATGGCGAAAAGTTTTTCAGTGAAAATGGATTAAAAGATTTATTGGAAGACAACACCAATGCTACGGATATGACCTATCCAATTATTCATCTGAAAGCGGATGACATTGAAGTTGCTATTACCCACAGTAAAACCCAATATAGCGAAGAATACCACTCTTTTGTAAATGGTCAAAACACTACCCAAGGAGGGACGCATTTAGCTGCTTTTAGAGAAGCATTGGTAAAAACCATTCGAGAGTTTTATGGTAAAAACTATGAAGCATCGGATATTAGAAAATCTATCATATCGGCCATTGCTATAAAAGTCATGGAGCCCGTATTTGAAAGTCAAACAAAAACAAAGCTGGGATCTACAGATATGGGAGGCGAGCTTCCCACCGTTCGAACCTTTATTAATGAGTTCTTAAAAACACAGCTCGATAATTTTTTACATAAAAACCCAGAAACAGCAGAAGCCATTCAGCGCAAAATATTACAAGCTGAACGCGAACGTAAAGAGCTATCGGGTATTCGTAAAATTGCCAAAGATCGAGCAAAAAAATCAAGCCTACACAACAAGAAGCTAAGAGACTGCCGTGTGCATTTTGGAGATATAAAAAATGGACGTAATCTAGAATCGACACTATTTATTACTGAGGGTGATTCTGCATCTGGTAGTATCACCAAATCGAGAGATGTTAACACGCAAGCCGTTTTTAGTTTGAAGGGAAAGCCTTTGAACTGTTATGGGCTGACCAAGAAAATTGTATATGAAAATGAAGAATTTAACCTTCTTCAGGCAGCCTTAAATATAGAAGAATCTATAGAAGATTTACGCTACAATAATATAGTTATCGCTACCGATGCCGATGTTGATGGGATGCACATCCGCTTATTATTGATTACGTTTTTTCTTCAATTTTTCCCAGAAATTATTAAAGAAGGCCATTTATATATATTACAAACTCCACTATTTAGAGTGCGTAATAAAAAAGAAACCATCTATTGTTATTCTGAACAAGAACGTAGAGATGCGGTTCAAAAATTAAAACCCAAGCCTGAAATCACTCGATTTAAGGGATTAGGAGAGATATCGCCAAATGAATTTAAATATTTTATTGGGGAAGATATCCGGTTAGATCCTGTAATGTTAGACTCCGATACCACTATTGAATCCCTACTTCAGTTTTATATGGGCAAAAACACTCCAGATCGTCAAAAATTTATTATCGAAAACCTAAAAGTTGAACTTGATATTATCGAAGAAGAAGTAGTATGATAGAAGAAAACGATGATATCATCAATACTAATGTAGACAATCAAGAAACAATCACTCGAGTAACGGGGATGTTTAAAGATTGGTTTTTAGATTACGCCTCGTACGTTATTTTAGAACGTGCTGTACCCGCAATAGAGGATGGTTTTAAACCCGTTCAACGTCGAATTTTACATTCGATGAAAGATTTGGATGATGGACGCTATAACAAAGTCGCCAATATTGTTGGACACACCATGCAGTACCATCCTCACGGAGATGCGAGTATCGCAGATGCCATGGTTCAAATTGGACAAAAAGATTTACTAATTGATGCTCAAGGTAACTGGGGTAATGTTCTAACGGGCGACCGTGCAGCAGCCTCTAGATATATTGAAGCCCGTTTGTCGAAGTTTGCGTTAGATGTCGTTTTTAATCCAAAAATCACAGAATGGCAAGCATCATATGATGGGCGTCGTAAAGAACCGATCAACCTTCCAGTCATGTTTCCGTTGTTATTAGCACAAGGTGCCGAAGGAATTGCCGTTGGATTGTCTACAAAAGTATTACCTCATAATTTCATTGAGCTTATTGAGGCTTCTATAAAGCACCTTCAAGGAAAACGATTTACGATTCTTCCTGATTTTGCAACAGGTGGTGTGGCGGATTTTAGTAATTATAATGATGGAATGCGAGGCGGTAGAGTGCGTTGTAGAGCAAAAATCTCTCAACTCAACAAAAATACTTTGGTCATTACTGAAGTTCCTTTTGGAACCACCACTTCTTCATTGATAGATTCTATTCTCAAAGCCAACGAGAAAAGTAAAATTAGAATCAAAAAAATTGAAGACAACACGGCTGCGGAAGTTGAAATATTAATACACCTACCAGCAGGGATTTCACCTGATAAAACCATTGATGCGTTATTTGCTTTTACTAATTGTGAAACGTCTATTTCGCCGTTGGGGTGTGTCATTGAAGATAATAAACCGCTCTTCGTAGGCGTGACTGAAATGTTGAGGCGTTCTACAGATCATACAGTAGAATTATTAAAACAAGAATTAGAAATTAAATTAGGTGAATTTGAAGAGCAATGGCATTTTGCTTCTTTAGAACGCATCTTTATAGAAAATAGAATTTACCGTGATATTGAAGAAGAAGAAACTTGGCCTGGCGTAATAAGTGCCATTGACAAGGGACTTCAGCCGCATATCAAACATTTAAAGCGTCCAATTACTGAAGACGATATTACGAGATTAACAGAAATTCGAATTAAGAGAATTTCTAAGTTTGACATCGAGAAAGCACAACAAAAAATTGATGCTTTGGAAGATCAGATTGCAGAAACTAAAGGCTATTTGGCAAATCTCGTTACCTATGCTATTGATTATTTTAAACGTTTAAAGTCGGAATATGGTGCAGGAAAAGAACGTAAAACTGAAATTAAAACATTTGGAGATGTGGACGCCACTAAGGTTATTATCAGAAACACAAAGCTCTATGTCAATAGAGAAGAAGGTTTTGTTGGTACTGGTCTAAAACGTGACGAATACGTTTGTGATTGTAGTGATATTGATGATATTATTGTATTTACTAAAGATGGTAAACTGATGATTACCAAAGTGGATAGTAAAACCTTTGTCGGTAAAGATATTATTCATGTAGCTGTGTTTAAGAAGAAAGATAAACGTACCATTTATAATATGATTTATAAAGATGGTAAAGGCGGTGCATCGTACATCAAGCGTTTTGCAGTTACTGGAGTCACTCGAGATCGCGAATACGATTTGACTAATGGTAAGGCGGGATCTCAGGTCTGGTATTTTTCTGCCAATCCAAATGGCGAAGGCGAAGTAGTTTCCGTTTTATTACGTCAAGTTGGTAGTATTAAAAAATTAAAATGGGATATCGATTTTGCTGATATTATTATAAAAGGTCGAATTTCTAAAGGAAACCTTGTGACTAAGCACGCCATTAAGCGTGTCGAACTCAAAGAAAAAGGCGTCAGTACGCTGAAACCTCGAAAAATCTGGTTCGATGATACGATTCAACGTTTAAATGTGGATGGTCGTGGAGAATTAGTAGGGGAGTTTAGAGGTGAAGATCGCATTTTGGTCGTTACCCAATCAGGAATTGCGAAAACAATTATTCCAGAAATTACAGCCCATTTTGATGAGGACATGATTCTCTTGGAAAAATGGATCCCTAACAAACCAATCTCTGCAATTTACTTCGATGGTGAAAAAGAAAAACACTATGTCAAACGTTTTTTAATTGAAAACGAAAATAGAGAAGATGTATTTATTTCTGCGCATGCTTCTAGCGTCTTAGAAATAGTTTCTTCCGATTGGAGGCCTGTTGCTAAAGTATCGTTTGCCAAAGAAAGAGGTAAAGATCGTCGTGAAGACCAAATCATCGATATTGAACAGTTTATCAGTGTCAAAGGCGTTTCGGCTTTAGGAAACCAATTGACAAAGCTGAAAGTCAATCAAATTGATCTCATGGAGCCTTTACCTTATGAAGAACCACAGGGAACTCCTGCGAATGAAATACAAGTTGTTGATGAAGAAATCGTAAACAAAACAGTAGCACCTTCTGCAGTGGAACCGCGTGAAGTTTTAGATCATTCTACCCCAGATCAGAGCCCTCGAAAAGAAAAAGACGTCATTAAACCTGAAAATTCAGAACCAAATTTTGATGCTGATGACGAAGGTCAAATCACCTTATTTTAGTCTATTCGTTTCGCTTCCCCTTTTTGTTTGTTAGTTTCGCCTACATAGCCGTATTCGAACTTATAACTATCTTTAGTTGTCGTTAGTATTTTAAGATGAATGTCTTTTTGTTCGGCACGGTTTTTAGGGTTGATCGTTTTAAAAACCATCTCACAATCATTGATCCACCGCACATTCGTTGAATCTTTTACGCCGTTAAATTCTTCAACTTGAAGTATTGGAGTTCTAGAAAAAGAGGATTTGTAGATAATGCCATCAATAGTAATCACACTCTCAAAGGAACCCGTTTTAAAGTCACTACAATTGCGTTCTACTTGATAACAACTGCTCAAAAGTAATAGGGTGCTGAATAGGAATATATGTTTCATTTTACAAACATACAAAAGCTACATAGCATTCTAAATTATTTGGGCGTATTCATCGCATAATTTTTGAAAGTTCCATCCCGGTAAAAAATAACAATACGTTCAATGCTGTTCTCTTCATTTGAAATTGCTGCACTACTAGGGTTTGAAGAAATTTGTGTGGGCTCAACTTTTTGGGGTGGGGCAGTATTTTTGGGGAATTCACCAACACCACTTAAGAGCCATAGAAGTTCAATGTCAGGAAATGCATTAAGCACTTTGGTGATAAAATCTAAGCTTGGTTTATTTCGACCACTTAATATATGTGAAATACTGGAGCGTTGAACCGTGATAATTTCAGCAAAGGCAGAAGCCGATAAACCATAATAGTCAAGGATTTTTTTGAGTCGGATGTTAAATTCAGTCGTATTTATCATTGTTTACATGTGTAGCAATATAAGGCGTTTACAAATGTAACAAATTGTTATCTTTTATGCAAATATGAGTGTAAATAGATGGATTAATTAATAAATCATAACTTTAGTTAACCTCAGTAAAATACTGATAATTAGCAACTTAATTGATGTAAAGAGAATACAATTTAAAAGGTAAGTATACACTGTTGAAATTTAGTTAAATCATGTATACATTTGTAAATATTAAAGCCCTTTAAATTGTTTACAAATGTAAAAGGTAGAATGTTTACATTTGTAATCTTATTTAATATGCATGTTAGACAGCTCTTACTTTTTATCTCAATACAATTCTCTAAAAGCAACAGCTTTAGAAAAACGTTATATCACAAATTCACATATTGAACCTTTATTAAAGTCTCTATCTAATCAATTTAGTCAAACTGTTTTAGGCACTTCGGAAGCTGGACTTCTAATATATGGC
>JABAYZ010000284.1:7773-15231 GCA_018608735.1 Flavobacteriaceae bacterium
CCTTCAAATTGGGAGCGGTTCAAAGCGAATTTTAATATGGTCGCAAATGCACGGAAATGAGAGTACTACTACAAAAGCCCTTTTTGATGCCTTTAATTATTTTGATTTAGAGGACTATAAACCCCTTTTAAGCACTTGTACACTATGTATCATACCTATTCTTAATCCGGATGGAGCCGCAGCATATACGCGTTTAAATGCCAATCAAATCGATTTAAACAGAGATGCAAATGACCTCAGTCAGTCCGAAAGTAAAATCCTAAGACAGACTTACCAGAATTTTAAGCCTGATTTTTGTTTTAATATGCATGGGCAGCGTACGATTTTTAGTGCTGGAAAAACCAATAATTCTGCAGTGCTTAGTTTTCTATCGCCCTCAGAAAATACAGAACGATCGCTAACGCCAACACGACAACAAGCGATGGAAGTGATTCAGTTTATGAATCAGGAATTACAGGAGTTTTTACCAAATCAAATAGGGCGTTACGACGATGGGTTTAATTCCAACTGCGTAGGGGATTACTTCCAAAGTCAGGGGACTCCAACAGTATTATTTGAATCGGGCCATTTCCCTAAGGACTATCCAAGAGAAGAAACCCGAAAATATACAGCCTTAGCGTTGATGCTTGCTCTTGATTACATTTCGACTAACGAGGTTTCTGGAGAACGCTATAAACCGTATTTTGAAATTCCTGAAAATGAAAAGTTGTTTTATGACATCATCATCAGAAATGCACTTTTAGACCCACAAAAGCCAAACGTTATAACTGATATAGGTATCCAATACACTGAAGTGTTAGAATTGGATAAAATAAGCTTTAAACCCAAAGTCGCAATAGTTGGAGATTTGAAAGAAAACCATGGGCATTTAGAAATTGATGCGTGTTTTGAACACGTTTCACATCCAAATTATGATGTTTTATCTAAAGATTACGAAATCGTTTTCATATTATTAAACCTAAAGGAAATTTCACTTTTACTTAATGATAACTTAACGTAGCAGCAGTTTTTTTAGTATTAATTTAGTAAATTTGCCATTATACCTTTTATTAATTAAAAAATACACATAGTGGCTAAAGTTAAATTAGATGAAATTGATCACCAAATATTGGATATGTTGATTGATAATACCAGAGTTCCTTTTACAGATATTGCAAAAAAATTACTAATTTCAGCAGGTACAGTTCATGTTAGAGTAAAGAAAATGGAAGATGCTAAAATCATTAAAGGCTCATCTTTAACCTTAGATTATCAAAAACTAGGCTATTCTTTTATTGCTTATGTAGGTGTCTTTTTACAAAATACATCACAAACTAAATTTGTTTTAGAACGTATTTACGAAATTCCTCATGTAACTGTTGCGCACATTACTACTGGTAAATTCAATATTTTCTGTAAAATTCGTGCAAATAGTACTACTCATGCCAAGGAAATTATCTTTAAGTTAGATGAAATAGAAGGCGTTTACAGAACAGAAACGATGATTTCATTGGAAGAAAGCATTAATGACAAAAAACGTTTAATGCATTCAATTTTTACTGATATGAATGCTTAAATTGAAGTTATGAAGCGTAATACGAAAAGGCTTCATCAATTAAAGCGTCATCAACAAGGACATCAACCTTACAAGATCCGATAGATTCTAGCAAAGCATATTTAATTTGCCCATGAGAATTTTTCTTATCATATTTCAAAAGCTCAATTATTGAGCTTTTGTCATTTTCAGTAAACTCGACTGTACCATAAATACCAATAAATGTATGTTTTATCTCAGCTAGCTCTTTTTCGGATAAGCCACAAGTTTTGGTTGATAGATAGCCTTCCATAATCATCCCAGCCCCAATAGCCTCGCCATGTAATAATGTTTGACGATTGTCATTATCCAAACAATAGGATTCAATAGCGTGTCCCAAAGTATGTCCAAAATTTAATTGCTTACGTTCACCTTGTTCATTTGGATCTCGTTTTACAACTTCATTTTTTATAATAATAGATTCATGGATTAAACTGTCCAAATCTGAAATATTCAAAACTTTCAAATCACATAAACGATTCCAATAATCCGCATCCTTAATCAACCCATGTTTGAGCATTTCTGCAAGACCAGAGCGCATTTCTTCTGCGGGGAGTGTTTCTAAAAATGAAGAATCTACAAGAACCATATCGCTAAAATTAATAACGCCTATCTGATTTTTAATAGTTCCTAAATCTACACCAGTTTTACCACCAACAGAAGCATCAACCATAGATAGGAGAGAGGTTGGCACATTGATAAAACGGATACCACGCTTAAATGTAGAAGCTACAAATCCACCTAAATCCGTTACAACTCCACCACCCAAATTGATAATTAAGGACTTTCGATCGCCATCCAAATCAGACAAGCTATGCCAAATTTGAGTACAAGTTTCTAGTGTTTTGTTGATTTCACCCGCTTCCATTTCAATGATTTCTATGCTCATATCATAACTGATATTTGATAAAAATTTAGGCAAACAATGGGTATGTGTATTGGTGTCCACTATGATGAAGATCTTTGAAAAATTAGAAGTCTCTAAATAGGCGTTTAATTCATCATAACAACTGTCATTAAAGTGAATAGAATACGATGTAGATTTTATAGATTTCATGAACTCAGTGGTCAAAATATTAAAAGCGTGAAATTAAGCAGAAATTTATAAATATTATAATTACTATTAAATATATTTGTGAGAAACTAAAAACAATTTTCATGGCTGTAGATTTTAATAATACTGAGATTGCATTTCATTTAAAATCAGATTCCGAACTGGAACGTGCCTATTTTTTATTTAAAATGATTTCAATAGAGCCATTCGTCCGAATTGGAACTGCTGCTACCAATTTTGCGCTTAAAGCACATTTACCTGTTGAAGGTCTGATTCGTTCTACAGTATTTGATCATTTTTGTGGCGGCGTAAATGAGCATGATTGCTTGCCAGTAATCAATAAAATGTATGGTAGTAAGGTATATAGTGTTTTGGATTATTCTGTAGAAGGGAAAAGTCAGGAAGATAAATTTGACTTTGCTCTGAAAACGATTTTAAATCTTATAACATTTTCAAAAGACAAAGATGCCTTGCCAATTGCGGTATTTAAACCCAGTGCTTTTGGGCGGTTTGATTTATATCAAAAGGTTAGTGAAAACAAACCATTAACTAATACTGAAAAAGAAGAATGGCAGCGTCTCAAAGTTCGTTTTGAAACGGTATGTGCTTCAGGAAAATTGAACAACGTTAAAATCCTTATTGATGCAGAAGAAAGCTGGATTCAAGATGCCGTGGATGATTTAATTTTAGACCTGATGCAAACCTATAATGCAGATGCTTTGATTGTTTATAGCACTTTGCAAATGTATCGCTGGGACCGTTTGGATTATCTTAAAGAAATTCATGCCAAAGCAAAACAAAATAATTTTAAACTTGGATTTAAGGTGGTTCGTGGAGCGTATATGGAAAAAGAGCGTCAAAGAGCAATTGATCGAGGGTATCAATCCCCTATATGTGAAACGAAAAAAATCACCGACGCCCTGTTTAACGCTGCAATAACCTATATACTTTCTAATTTAGAATCTATTCACCTATTTATTGGAACTCATAATGAAGAAAGTTCTCAATTAGCACTTGAATTGATGGAAACGTCTAATATTTTAAATAATGACCCTCGAATTTGGTTTGGACAGCTTTATGGTATGAGCGACCACATTAGCTTTAACTTGGCTGAACAGGGCTATAACGTTGCTAAATACCTGCCATTTGGCCCCGTCAAAGACGTGATGCCATACCTAATTAGAAGAGCCGAAGAAAACACCTCGGTCGCAGGGCAAACAAGTCGTGAGCTCGCTCTTATAAAAAAAGAAAAACAAAGACGAAAGGTTTAACGTTTTGAGACTGTTTTGATCGTTGCTACGCGTTCACAATTTTCAACATCCATTTCATAAACATCTCCAACAACACGATAGGTTTTACAAGGAGTTGATTTTGTGTCACTTTTGCCAAAATTAATGTCTGCCCCCTTAAATATGGAAAGTAAAGTTAGTGTATCAATTTCATTAGAATTTAGTTGTTCTTGAACCAAATCAGAGTATTGAATGCTTTTAATCTGAATGTTTTTTAACACTCGAGCATCTGGGCCGTAGGCACAACTTGTTTTTTTTCCACTTAAAAAAAACATTAAAAACACCAATCCAATAGAGAAGCCTCCAAAGAAAAAGCCAAAACGGTAAACAAGTTTCATCTGTATATTTTTATTGATTTGTAACGGTCACTTGTTACTACATCCATTTTATTATCTTGTGTCTCAAGTTTTAGTTATGAATGGTTGATGTACTAAAATTAAAAAATTAAAAGATTGGCATCACTGTAGTCCAAATCAAACCATTCGGCTACAGATTTATTCGTTAAAACGCCGTGGTAAAAATACAATCCATTTTTTAATCCCATATCAATTCTTAGTGAATTTTCGATACCCCCATCTTCTGCAATTTTTAAAAGGTAGGGCGTGAAGATATTACTAATTGATACTGAGGATGTTCGAGCGTATCTTGCTGGGATATTTGGAACACAATAATGAATCACATCATGCTTAACAAAGGTGGGTTTGTCGTGAGATGTGACTTCACTGGTCTCAAAACAGCCGCCCATATCTATACTAACATCAATAATTACTGCACCAGTTTTCATTTGTTCAACAAGTGTCTCACTCACCAAAATAGGAGCTCTATTTTTGCCTTTAGCTGCACCAATAGCAACATGACAACGCATCAATGCTTTTTGAAGGTTCTTTGGTTGCATTGTTGAAGTATACACGGTACGGCCTAGATTTGCTTGGAGTGCTCGAAGCTTTGTGATAGAGTTATCAAAAACGCGAACATTAGCACCAAGACCTATAGCCGAACGTGCTGCAAATTCTCCAACAGTTCCAGCGCCAATAATTACCACTTCGGTTGGAGGTACTCCACTGATGTTTCCAAACATAAGCCCATTGCCCTCATTTGTAATTGACATAATTTCGGAGGCAATTAAAATTGAAGCAGAGCCCGCAATTTCGCTCAATTGCCGTACGGCAGGAGAAACACCATCTTGATCTTTAATAAATTCAAAACCCAACGCTGTAATGCGTTTTTCAGCAAGCTTTTCAAAATAGTCTTTATGTTGCATTTTCAGCTGTAATGCAGAAATTAAAAGTGCTTTTGGATTTAGAAGAGTTATTTCTTCTAATGTTGGGGGTTCGACTTTAAGAATAATAGGACAGGCAAATACTTTTGCTTTATCATTCGAGATTTCAGCGCCAGCCTCGCTGTACTCATGATCTTCAAAATTGGCATTATTTCCAGCTCCAGTCTCAATCAGCACACGATGTCCGTTACTCGTTAGAGCAGAAACCGCATCTGGGGTGAGACAAACTCTTTTTTCTTGGAACGATGTTTCTTTCGGAATCCCAATAAATAATGCTCCTTTTTCCTTGGAGACTTCTAAAGTTTCTTCTTTTGGAAGCAATTGTTCTCGTGTAAAAGGTGAGGTTGGTTTATGCATATCTATTGGTATAAAGATACTAATTTACAACTATTTTTTTGACCACCCATCAGAAAGGGGTTTTTCTGATAATTTGAGAAGTCGATCACCAGTACCAGTAATAGATAATTCTAAAACTGATACATTTTCAGGAAGTAAATCTATAATTTTTTCGGGCCATTCAATAAAATTCCACTCAGCAGAATAAAAATAGTCTTCAACTCCGATATCTAAAGCTTCATGTTGGTTTTTTAATCGATAAAAATCAAAATGATAAACACTGTCCTCTTTAACTTTATATTCATTTACGATCGAAAACGTAGGGCTTGAGGTGTGGTCAGTTCCTCCTAACGCTTTAACAATAGCGCTAATAAGCGTTGTTTTTCCAGTACCCATTTCGCCATAAAACAATAGTGTTTTGGACTGCGCATTATTAAGCACTGTTTGAGCGGCTTCAGTTAGTTTTTCCAGATTGAATTGGATTTCAATAGACATATTTATCTAGGATTAAGTACGACAAAAGGAATAATAACTTCTTCTAAGGATATTCCACCGTGTTGGTAGGTGTTTCTAAAATAATTCACATAATAATTATAATTATTTGGGTAGGCGAAGAATAGATTGTCTTTTGCAAAAATAAAAGAACTATTCATCCCTGCAGAGGGGAGATGAATTGATTTTGGATCTTTTACCGCCAAAACATCTTTTTCGTCATAGGACATACTACGACCAGTTTTGTAGCGTAAATTAAGACTGGTTTCTTTATTTCCAATTACTTTTGATGGGTTTTTTACATTGATAGTCCCGTGATCGGTAGTAATAATGAGTTTAAAATTAAGCTCTTTTGCTTGTTTAATGATTTCTAATAATGGAGAGTTTTGAAACCAGCTCTTGGTTAACGATCGATAGCCTTTGTCGTTTGAAGCAAGCTCTTTTAGAACTTCCATTTCGGTTTTGGCATGCGATAACATGTCAACAAAATTATACACTAACACTACGAGATCGTTATGTGTTTTTGTTTTAAAACTATCAGTTAGTTTTTTTCCTGCCTTTAGATTTGTGATTTTTATATACTCATGCTTTAAATGAGATAAGCTCAAGCGTTTTAATTGGGCCTCAAGAAATTCTGCTTCAAATAAATTTTTACCGCCTTCATCCGTATCATTTTTCCAATACTGAGGAAACAATTTTTGCATTTCACTAGGCATTAGCCCAGAAAACAGTGCATTTCTTGCATATTGTGTTGCTGTTGGAAGTATACTGTAATACAAACTTTCTTCTTGAGTTTTATAATAGGTATCTACAGTAGGTTCTAAAACTTTCCATTGATCATACCTCAAATTATCAATTACAATAAGCAAGGTAGGTTGGGAGGTGCTCAGCTCATCAGCTATCTTTTTTTTAAATAGAGTATGAGACATTACAGGCGCTTGATGGTCCTCAAACCAATCCGTATACGAGCGTTCTATAAATCGCCCAAATTGTTGATTAGCTTCTGTTTTTTGAGCGTCTAAGATTTCGCGCATTGTAGCATCATTAGAAGCTTCTAGTTCTAGTTCCCAAAACACTAATTTTTTATAGAGTTGTTCCCATTCTTCAAATGAATTTATCTCGTTTAAATTCATAGATATTTTCCTAAACTCTTGCATGTAGTTTGAGGATGTTTTTTCAGATACTAAACGGTTGTGATCGAGGTTTTTCTTGAGGGATAAGAGAATTTGATTTGGATTCACGGGTTTTATCAAATAATCCGCGATTTTATTGCCTATGGCCTCTTCCATTATGTATTCCTCTTCACTCTTAGTAATCATCACCACTGGTAGTGTTGCTTTAATTTCTTTGAGCTTAGAAAGTGTTTCTAAACCAGAAAGCCCAGGCATGTTTTCATCTAAAAATACAATATCAAAATCATTTTCTTTGATAAGTA
>JABAYZ010000008.1 GCA_018608735.1 Flavobacteriaceae bacterium
CCGTCATTGAGTGCTTTATTAATGTTTGAAATATCGCTCATTTTAACCTGTCGATTTACATTCTCACCAGCAGCACGCCAGGTTCTTTCAATACTGATAGACCCCGCATAAGCAAATACTTTTGGAAGAAATCCAGATTTCATGGTTTCTTTAGCCGCAACAAAATACACATTCAATTTGGGGTTCCATAAATAACCAACATTTTTAATATTGTCATCACGTCCGCTAAGGGCTGCATTAAAGACATGAAACATCGCCATGACATCCGCAAAATACGTTTGATGGTTGGAAATAAACAAGACGTTATTTTCTGGTAAATTTCTTAAAATTTCAGAGCCTTCTATCTGAAGTTCATTAAATCCTCTATAGCGACGGTGGCTTAAGACCCCTGCAATACGGATGATCCATTTTTTAAAGAATAAAAATTGACCGAATATGTTTTTCTTGAAAATACCCATTAAGATTTAGAAAAAATTAGACTTTTGCAAACCTAAGCTATTTTTTTAAAATTTGATTTAACATTGATTTAATTTCTATCATCATCATAGCAGTCGCTCCCCAAACAATACGATTATTGAGTTTAAAAGCCGGCACTTCATAAGCAGTCCCATCTGCAGCTGAGATTTCAGATTCAACCTCAAACTTGTCATTCATAAAATCCGACAAAGACACTTCCAAGACCGCATCCACTTCCGAGGGCTGAAGTATGAACGTCAAGGGCGTGCGTGCAATCCCCAAAAAAGGAGACACCAAAAAATTACTAGGTGGTATATAAATAGACGTCAGTTCTCGCAGAACTGTAATCTTATCCGAAGAAATCCCTATCTCTTCCCAAGTTTCTCGTAAAGCCGTTGCTTCCTTAGAAACATCTTCAGGTTCAGGTTTACCTCCAGGAAATCCAACTTGAGCAGAATGCACTCCTTTATATGATTTTCGTAAGATTAAAACCATCAAGGTTTCGCCTTCAATACTGGGGTAAAACAAGGCCAAAACAGCCGCAGGTTTTGCGGATTTCCGCTCTTCTTTAAAACGTTCCAACAATTGTTCCCGAAAAGGAGGCGCCATTTTTAACTGCGTATTTATTCCTGGTAAACGAAGTGTATTTATTTCTGAAATCGTTTTTTCAAATGCCTTAAATCTCATATCTTACAATTCAATAAATCAGCTACAACCTATGCGAATTTTTATATTTTTATTATTAAGCTGTGTTTTGTTGAGTTGTGAAGGTAAGAAAACAAAAACAATCACGCCCCAAAAAAGCGCCCCTACTTCCATCACAAAAGAAGTAATTCCTAAAAAAAAAGAACCTAATTTTCTACTAAGTGATGCAAATGTTATGGCATATTTCTTGGAATATGATAAAGCGCACAAAGAAAATACGGTGAGAATCACTACCGACTTTGGAACCATTGACATTTTATTGTTTGAAGCGACTAAATTCCACCGTTCAAATTTCATTTATCTTGTGAAAAAACAGTATTTTGATAATACTCAATTTTACAGAGTAATTCAAAATTTCGTCATTCAGGGCGGAAATAGCGATGACCGAGAAACCTCACTAAAGCGACGAAAGATCGGGAAGTACTTACTTCCAAATGACCACGATAAAGGATTTAAACACGAGCGTGGCATGGTGAGTATGCCGAGTAAAAATGTAGATAACCCTTATAAAAAAGCGTCCCCTTTTGAGTTTTTTATTGTGCAACAACAAGGCGGCGCGCATCATTTAGATGGTGATTACACTATTTTTGGAAACGTAATTCGCGGCATGGAGGTCGTTGATAAAATCGCTGCCGTTCCCACCGATGCCTCCGATTGGCCACTTCAAAATGTATTCATTCGAAAAATTGAAATTTTAAAATAATTCTGAATTCATAAGCGATATAATTTAATTTAAGTAAATTGTGAACATCACATTTAAAACCCTTAAAAACCTTACACTATGAAACTTAGAGTATCAAATTTTTATATCAATGTTTTTTGCTTAGGTATAATAACCCTAATTATGAGTTGTAAAGAAGACGTGAAAACACAATCTGAAAATGTATTGTTACAAGAATGGAAAGGCCCCTATGGCGGCGTTCCTGCTTTTGATAAAATGACAGTGAATGACATTCAAGAAGCTGTCGAAACGGGCATGGAACTCAACCTATCTGAGATCGAAGCCATTGCAAATTCAACAGAGACAGCTACTTTTGAAAACACCATCGCAGCGATGGAACGTTCGGGGGCAGAATTGGATCGTGTGTTTTCTTATTATGGAATCATGAGTTCCAATATGTCCACTCCAGAATTCAGAGAAAAACAAGCCATACTAGCACCAAAATTATCTGAGTTTTCTTCTAAAATATATCAGAACAAAGCCCTTTTTAATCGGATAAAAACCGTTTATGAAGCCTCTTTACTAACGCCTTTGGATGCCGACCAACAACGTGTTGTCGAACTTACTTATAATCGTTTTGCGATGCGTGGTGCCGAATTAAATCCAGAACAAAAAGCGCGTTATGCGGCCATCGACAAAGAATTGTCAACGCTTTACAATACCTTTTCAGACAACGTACTTCACGATGAAGAAAATTATGTTACCTATTTAAATGAGGATCAATTGGATGGGCTTTCTGATGGGTTTATCAAATCTGCTGCTGCCATTGCTACCGAAAAAGGAAAAGAAGGCCGTTATGCCATTACCAACACCCGTTCGTCAATGGATCCATTTCTCACCTATTCTACAAACAGAGATTTAAGAAAACAAGTCTGGACCAATTATTATTCGCGTGGCGATAACGGCGATGATTACGATAATAACGAGAGCATTGCTCAGATTTTGAAATTACGCCGGGAGCGAGTAGAATTATTAGGACATAAAAATTATGCCGAATGGCGGTTGCAAGATCGCATGGCAAAAACTCCCGAAAATGCTTTGGCATTGATGGAAGCCGTTTGGCCTGCGGCCATTGCCCGTGTCCATGAAGAAGTGGCGGACATGCAAGCCGTGGCGAATGCGAGTGGCAAAAAAATTACAATCGAACCTTGGGATTACCGTTTCTATGCCGAAAAAGTTCGGGTTGCCAAATACGATTTAAACAGTGATGAAGTCAAACAATACCTTCAACTCGACAAATTAAGAGATGCGATGTTTTATGTGGCAGGACGTTTGTTTAATTACAACTTTATGCCCGTTCCCGAAGGCAGTGTCCCCGTTTTTCAAGAAGACGTCAAGGTTTGGGAAGTGACGGATAAAGATTCTGGGGTCCATATTGGACTTTGGTATTTAGATCCCTATGCCCGTCAAGGCAAACGTTCTGGAGCTTGGGCAACCACCTACCGCAGTCATACCACTTTTGACGGCAAAAAAACAGTGTTAGCGTCTAACAATTCCAACTTTGTTAAACCCGCAGAAGGCGAAGCTTTGCTCGTCTCTTGGGACGATGCGACCACCTTTTTTCATGAATTTGGACATGCTTTGCACTTCTTTTCATCAAAAGTCAAATACCCAACCCTCAACGGAGGCGTGAGAGATTACACCGAATTTCAATCGCAATTGTTAGAACGTTGGCTGTCCACAGACGAAGTGATCAATCAGTTTTTGGTGCATCATGAAACAGGGGCTGTGATTCCACAAGAACTCGTTGCGAAAATCAAAAAAGCAGCGACCTTTAACCAAGGCTTTGGAACCACCGAATATTTAGCCTCTGCCTTGATGGACATGAAACTGCACCTTGCTGACCCCGAAAACATTGATATTGATGCCTTTGAAAGAGAAACTTTAGCAGAGCTAAAAATGCCCACAGAACTTCCAATGCGTCACCGCACGCCTCATTTTGGACATGTGTTTTCTGGAGAAGGTTATGCCACGGCTTACTATGGTTATATGTGGGCAGATGTACTGACAGCCGATGCTGCAGAAGCCTTTCAAGACGCCCCAGGCGGGTTTTACGACAAAGACCTCGCCCAGCGTTTGGTGAAGTATTTATTTGAACCCCGAAACTCAATAGACCCCGCAGAAGCCTACAGATTGTTTAGAGGCCGAGATGCTCAAAAAGAAGCTTTGATGCGCGACCGTGGTTTTCCGGTGAATTAAAAAAATAATATTATTTGATAAAGCCTATTCGATTGAATAGGCTTTTTTTGTGCCATTAAAAGTCCCCTTTAGTTACAAAAAAAGTTTTGTTATTTATTTGTTTTAAAATACAAGTAATACATTGTCAACTGGTTATACGTTATTTGATACCTATTTAATTGGGAGTTTAAATAATTTATTTTAATTTTGAGCATGATTATGACCCCATGTCTAAATCTTAGTAAGCAGCTTAACCGAAGTTTTAGATATTATTTTAGTGAGAATAGGGAAATGACATGCTTAAACATGTCCCAATTTGAAGGATTTTAACGACAAGATTCTTTGAAGTATTAATTAAAATGATCTAATGATTAAAAAAAGTGAACATATATAAACGAAATAAACGCAACTCTGCGGATATACTAGTTGTAAACCATAATGACAAAAACGCTAAAAAATGATAAAATTTAGATTAGTCTTTTTATTGCTAACACTGACTTTCATAATACAGACTTGTGAAGACTCTAATGACGAATTGAGTAATGACATAACTTTATCAATATCTGATTTCTCAATTAGCATAGATGAAAATCCAACTGCCAATTTATCTCTTGGAACTGTTAAAGCAACAACCAATCAAGGTAGTATTAGTTTTTCAATTACTGAACAAACACCAAACCTAGCAATAGATATAAATGAAACTACAGGAGAAATCACTGTATTAACCGAAAGTTTATTTGATTATGAAACTAATGCAACGATAACGGGAATTGTAAGAGCTGAAAATTCAGGAATTTCTGAAACGGCAATCATAACAATTAACCTAAACGATATTAATGAGATTGTTGATGACTACAAATTATTAGCTGTTTCTAACCTTGGAGAGGTTTTTGAGATTGGAAATAATACAGGGGACATAGAAAACATAGGGCAGATTAATCGAGAAAATAACAGTTCTATTCTTTCAACTAATAACCTAATATCTTCATCGGATAAAATTTATTCCATCGAATATTTATATAATCCAACTCCAACAAATAATCTTTTAATTTATGATAGATATGAAGGAACTGGACAAATTATACCTTTAACTATACCTTCTACAATAAATGGGAACGAAAGAGGAATTATAGCTCTAGGTTGGAATGATAATAATTTGATAGGTGTACTAGCTGAAAATGTTTTGATAAGTAATTCAACAAAACACCTTATCAATATTAATCTTCAAGACAATTCAATTACAGAATTGGGTATTACTTTTAATGAGGATGCAGTTACCTCTATGATAAAAATTAACTCAAAATTATATATTTCAACTTGGGGAGAAGGTTTTTTAGAGATTGATTTAACTAATAAATCAGTTAACAATATAAATTCTATCATTGGAAGTCGACTAGCTCAAATAAATGAATCAGAACTTGCAATAATGCAATATGTACCAGGCTTTAATAGTGGAGCTAAACCAGCAAGAATAGACCTATCAAATCAAACTGTTTCTAATAATTCAGACAATGAAATATACGGACTTGTAACATTATTTGGAAACTCTATTTTTAAAAATCAAATTTATTTAAATTTAGTCAATACAAGCAATTTATATTTTGGGATTTTGAAAACTAACTTTGAAACTAATAAAAGTTCAATTATAGAGATTAATTCAACAAGCGTAGACCGAAATTTAATAATTTTAAATACAACAAATTAGAAATTACACCGCTAGCGCGAGCGTCCCGCTCGTGACAGCAAGAAGTAAGAAGAAAAAAATGAGTAGAAATATAATACGAGTGTATAGTTTAACGGCACAAGCGGGACGCTTGCGCCAGCAGGGGTTCCGATATCTGTCTGATGATGCACAATTCACCTAAAGGTGAACCCAAATTGCGTTGGGCATAGGAGTTAGCACAACAACAGAAATCCCAACAAGCGTCAGGATTTATAAGCTTGCATTCTAATTTATTACAGATTCAAATTTCAGTCCCTTATATACAGAGATTTTCAAGGCTTTCGAATAATTCAAAAGGAAACTTATAGTTTCTGGTTTTGGGTTTAATGTATTAGAATTAAGGAGGTTTTTAGTGTAAAGTTTTGCCATCAGCCTGTCATTGTTAGTTAGTTAATAATTCTAACGGCAAAAAACTTACTTTATTTTATCGAGCTCTTAATTTGTTAAAACAATATTGTGGGTTTCAATTAATTTCCGAAGATTAATCAATGCATAACGCATTCGACCCAAGGCGGTATTGATGCTCACCCCCGTATTTTCAGAAATTTCTTTGAAACTCATATCGTTATACATGCGCATCACAAGAACGGTTTTTTGCTCTTCTGGCAATTCTTCCACCAATGCTCTGAGGTCTTCAACAATTTGAGATTGTACCAATTCGCCTTCGGCATTTAGAGCACCATCGCTCAACACTGAAAAAATATCAAAATCGCCGCTATTATTAAACTTTGGCATGCGATTATTTTTTCTAAAATGATCGATAACTAGGTTATGCGCAATGCGCATCACCCACGGCAAAAACTTTCCTTCTTCATTATACTTTCCACGTTTAAGCGTACGAATAACTTTGATGAAAGTATCTTGAAAAACATCTTCGGTGACATCGCGGTCATAAACCTTGGAATATATAAAACTGTAGAGGCGTTGTTGGTGGCGATTGATGAGAACAGATAATGATTGCTCATTGCCGTTAATATAATCACACACGAGGATAGCATCGCTAATAGGTTTAGATTTCATAACATTACTTTAATTTGGTACACAATAGCATGTGTACGGGGTTAAAAAATAAAAAGTAGTGTTATTCTATAAGCGTTTTTTTTAATTATCTAGTTCAAATATAACAACAATCTATTAAATATTACAAATTTATTTTAGTTTTTAATATTAAGAAGGCGAAGTTCAGTTCTATTGTTTTTTATAATAATGGTATCTTTGCAACCAAATTTTAAGCAATAAATGCCACTAGACCTCTCAAAATTAAGTCCAAAAGAGCACATTCTAATTAAAGGAGCAAAACTGCACAATCTAAAGAATATAGATGTTGCAATTCCTCGCCATAAATTGGTAGTCATTACTGGGCTTTCCGGATCTGGAAAATCAAGCTTAGCTTTTGACACCTTGTATGCCGAAGGTCAGCGGCGTTATGTGGAAAGCTTATCGAGTTATGCCCGCCAATTTTTGGGGCGTCTCAACAAACCCAATGTCGATTATATCAAAGGAATTGCACCTGCTATCGCTATTGAACAAAAAGTAAACTCTACCAATCCACGATCTACTGTTGGAACCACCACAGAGATTTATGATTATTTAAAATTGGTATTCGCACGGATTGGAAAAACCTATTCCCCAATCTCCAATACTATCGTAAAAAAAGATACCACTAGCGATGTTATCAATTATATTAAAACACTAAACATAGGCGAAAAACTACTCCTATTGGCTCCCATCCATCTAGAAGAGGGTCGAACTATAGAAAATAAATTACAAGCCCTTCAACACCAAGGCTATGCACGGATCAAAGTAAAGGAGAGTGTTGAGCGTATTGAACAAATTGAAAATTTTAAAAAATTGCCAAAAGCAATTCATCTTGTTGTCGACCGGATTATCGTAAAAGACGAAGAGGATTTTTATAACCGTTTGGCAGATGCTATCGAAATGGCTTTTTTTGAAGGCAAAGGACGCTGTCAGATTGAAAAAATTGATGGTTCTGAAGCTCGTGAATTCAGTAATTCTTTTGAACTGGATGGTCAAAAATTCTTAGAACCCAATACCCATTTATTTAGTTTTAACAACCCATATGGCGCCTGTCCAAAATGTGAGGGCTATGGCGATGTTATTGGTATTGATGAAAGTCTTGTCATTCCAAATACTTCGCTTTCGATATATGAAAATGCGGTATTTCCATGGCGTGGTGAGAGCATGAAATATTATCGAGATCAACTGGTTAATAACTGCCATAAATTTGACTTTCCGATTCATAAACCCTATTTTGAATTAGATTCCAAACACCAAGAATTACTGTGGATGGGGAATACACATTTTACAGGTTTAAATTCTTTTTTTGAAGACTTAGAATCTAAGGCCTATAAAGTTCAAAACCGTGTGATGTTATCGCGCTATCGTGGAAAAACAAAATGCGGCAGCTGTCAAGGAAAACGGTTGCGTGTAGAAGCCAATTTTGTGAAAGTTGGAGGCGCCTCAATTACCGATTTGGTAGAATTATCTATCAAGGATTTAATTGCATTTTTTAAGACTCTAAAGTTGGATGCCAAAGACAATGAAATTGCAAAACGACTTTTAAAAGAAATTAATAACCGTTTAGGATTTTTATCTAATGTTGGGTTAGATTATTTGACACTAAATAGAAAATCCAACACCCTATCTGGTGGAGAAAGTCAACGAATCAACCTAGCTACATCCTTAGGCAGTAGTCTTGTAGGCTCTATGTATATTTTGGATGAACCTAGTATTGGTCTCCATTCAAAAGATAGTGAACGCCTTATCAATGTTTTGATTGCTTTGCGGAATTTGGGAAACACAGTTATTGTAGTTGAGCATGATGAAGCCATCATGGCTGCTGCGGATTATGTCATTGATATTGGGCCAGAAGCTGGGACCTTTGGAGGCGAAGTTATGGCTAGTGGAAGTTATAAAGCCCTTTTAAAAAGTAATACTTTAACAGCACAGTATCTCAATGGAACTCTTGAAATTGAGGTGCCTAAAAAACGACGTACATCTAAATACAGTGTGACTATATCTGGTGCACGCGAACATAATTTAAAAAATGTAGAGGTTACATTTCCTTTGAGCATGTTGACGGTTGTGACGGGAGTTTCGGGAAGTGGAAAAAGTACACTCGTCAAACAACTATTATATCCAGCACTTCTAAAATCAATTGGAGGATATGGCGAAAAAGCTGGAGAATTTACAAGCATCGCAGGCAACTTTAGCAATATACAATTCATAGAATTTGTAGATCAAAACCCCATTGGACGCTCATCACGTTCCAACCCTGTGACCTATATTAAAGCCTATGATGATATCCGTGCGCTATTTTCAAAACAAAAATTAAGCGTTTTAAGAAACTATCAACCCAAGCATTTTTCTTTTAATGTAGATGGCGGACGTTGTGATACTTGTAAAGGTGAAGGCACGGTAACCATCGAAATGCAATTTATGGCGGATGTCCAATTGCAATGTGACGACTGTAATGGCAAACGTTTTAAGAAAGAAATACTGGAGATTAAATTCAATAACAAAACTATTGATGACATTCTTACGATGACGATTGATGATGCTGTTGCCTTTTTTGAAACACATCAAGAGAAAAAAACCAAAATAAAACTACAGCCTCTTCAAGATGTGGGACTTGGATATGTGACCCTTGGACAAAGTTCGTCTACACTATCTGGTGGCGAAGCTCAACGTATAAAACTCGCCTCCTTTTTGGGAAAAGGCACTAAAGCAGAAACAGGCCTATTTATTTTTGATGAGCCAACGACTGGACTTCATTTTCATGATATTAAAAAACTTCTAAAATCCTTTAATGCCTTGATCGACAAAGGCCATTCTATAGTAGTGGTTGAACACAATTTAGATCTAATTAAATGTGCTGATCATGTGATTGACTTAGGTCCAGAAGGCGGTGCTAATGGTGGTTATGTACTGGCTGAAGGTACGCCAGAATCCGTAGCTAAGTCCAGTAAATCTTCAACAGGTAATTTTCTAAAAAGTAAATTAAATTAATTTTTAATTGATTGAAAATCAATAAACTAAATTATATTTGAAATTTGTGGCATGCTGTTTGGTAATACATGTTTGAGTTTAACTTTTAAAACGATGTATTATGAAAAAATTATTTTTAACACTGCTTAGTATTGCTTTATTTGGAACTGCATCTGCAAATTCAAACTCAAATTATTTAGGACCTAATAATTCTTTTATATTTAATGAGCAGGGCATTGAATTTGCTATTTTTAAAGACGGACAATTTGATTTTAATGTCTTAAAGTACCGTCAAAATTCTCATCAATTCTCAAATCTAAATGGTGTAAGTATCAGTTTCAATACTGGATATGATTACGGCGCTTATGTTCAATATGATAATTATGGAGCCGTAATTCAAATTGAGAACACCCCTATAAACTATGATAATTACGGCCGAATTCGTCAAGCTGGAAATGTACATATTAATTATGACTACAGGGGGCGGGTATCCTTAATTGGAGGCATGTATATTAATTATAATTATGCCAATAACTTCTACTGTACTGGCTATATCAATCGTATGCACCGATACTATACGCCTAGCGTTTGGAACAGGTATTACAGGGTGCCAAAAGCGCGATATTGTGTAACTTTCAGCACGCCTTACCGAAGACACTATACGCCGATCAGATATCGCTATAAAAATCCATACAAAAATAACCGTCGACCTGATGTGTATCGAAATCGATCAACTCATAATAGGGTAACTAAAACACGATCAAATCAAAGTGACCGTTATAGTGTCAATCGAAGTTCAAGACGAACTCCGAATGCCACCAAAAGATCTGCAGAACGTATTGCCTCAAGATCTACACCAAATCGATCAAATTCTAGAGTAGCAAATTCTAACTCTAGAGTACGAACAACCCCATCAAATCGAGTGAAACACACAAAGCCAATTACTCGAAATCAGAACGTGGTTGCTCAAAGAACCTCTAGAGTAAACCCAAATAATAGGTCTACTCGTCGAAGAAAATAATAGTATTTGTTTAGTTAGTTAGTTGAAAAACTTCGTAGTTGAATATCCCACAATCACTACGGAGTTTTTATGTTTAAATAAGAAGCTCATGAACCAATTGCTGAGTTAAATTTTTTCGGCTATACATTTCTAATCCAATAGAATCCACGGCTAATTGTTGAGAGTTATAGGCTTCAAAATGCTGTTCCAAAAGTGTACGAAGCGCAGCCTCTTCATCATACCTGAAATACGCTCCAGAGCGCGTTTCATTTAAAAGGGTTTCAATATCAGAAGCATCGGGTCCTATCGCAATTATTGGGCGTTTAGACGCCATGTATTCAAATAATTTTCCAGGGATAATGTATTCCGTTTCTTTTGAATCTTCTTCAATAAGCAGTAATACTTGTGTCTTTTTCTGGTACTCTAGAGCCTTATCATGAGATACATAACCTATCGTCTGAATGTGATTCTCCAGTCCATAACTATAAATAGAATCCATGACCTCTGTACTGACGGCACCAATAAGCTTAAGTTGAAAAACAGAAGAAAACTGGGGAGACTCCTTTATCAAATTAGAAAGAACACGCCACAAAATCAGAGGATTTCGCCCTCCTAGTAAAGACCCAATGTGCGATAATGTAAACTTAGAATCTAATGTGCTATGCTTAGAAATCTCAAAATCATAACCATTTGTAATGACCGAAATGGATCTGTTGGTTAATTCCGAAAATAACGTTTTCGTTTGCGGACTTGTCACAACTAATTCGTCAGCAGTTTGAAGCACCGATGCTTCTAAATGTTTATGTTTTTTTTGAGCAAAAGCACTTAATTTTAATTTTTTATGGTAGCCAATTTGTGTCCATGGGTCTCTGAAATCTGCAATCCATTTAATGGAATGTAATTGTTTTAATTGTAGTCCGATGAGATGCAAACTATGAGGAGGGCCTGTAGTAATGACTGTATCTATTTTATGGGTTTTAATATAATCAGACAAAAAGCAAACCGATGGTTTGACCCAAAATACTCTAGCATCAGGAATGAAAAAATTACCTCTGATAAAAAGAAATAACCGCTCTAAAATTGATTGTTTTTTTGAATTTGAAATGAGGCCTTTAGATAGATCCGTTGTTTTGGATCTAGAAAATAATTGCGCCCATTTATAAGGTTCGCGTATGGGTGTTTTTAAGACCGTTAAATCAGGGCTTACATCGGATACCAAAGAGACATCTTTAATGGGATAATTGGGGTTTTCTGGGCAATACACAATGGGAGTTATACCAAAATCTGGCAAATATTTTACAAATTTCAACCAACGCTGAACTCCGGGCCCACCAGATGGAGGCCAATAATAAGTAATGATCAGTACTTTTTTCACGATGGTTTTCTATAGATTAATACGCCTTGACCCAGAATTAAAATCCCCAAAAGAAGTGTGCTCATTAAGGCAATAGTGGAACCTGTAGTGACAACTGTTGGGTTAAAATTAAACACAATTGTATGAGAACCTTTAGGAATTTCCAAACCACGAAGCACATAGTCGACATTAAAGTGCTCAACTTCTACGCCATCTATTGTAGCAACCCAGCCATGTTTATAATAGGCCTCTGAAAATACGGCAAATCCATCTGCGGTACTCGTACTCTCATAAACCAAGTGATTAAGTTTATAATCAACTAATTTGATAGTAGCTGTTGAATCGTTTATGAAATTCCTTGACGTCAACTTAGAAACATTGGCAGTCGCCGTTGTTTTAGTATCGATTTGGTTCAGAGCCAAAAGTTCTTCATCTGCGGTTTCAAAAGCTTGAATGGCTTCTACAAACCATGCGTTTCCATTTGTTTTTTCATTTTCAAAATAACGTACACTACCGTCTTTATCTTGATAAATTACATATTTGGTATTTAACATATTAAGAACTTCAAAATTGGTTTTATCAATATGAAATTCTTGTAGCTCCTTGAATCGCATCATTTTAGCGGCATGGTATCCCCCTATGGAATTATGAAAATAAGACGTTTTGGTAGAACTATCAGACATATCAAAAACTCTAAAATTGGTAGTGTCTTTTAGTAACTCTTGATTAATTGTACTGGCTTGATATGGACGATTGACTTTAATAGCGGATACAAAGTCGTCATTATTTACATACCGAAGATCCACCCCAACAAGATCAAAAACAAGTAGAAGCCCCAAAATAATAATCGTGGTATTCTGGGCTATTTTTTGTTTGAGGTAAGCAAGAATTAGAGCGCCAGCGGTTAAGATATAAAACAACGTTCTTAGGGCATCTGATGTGAAAATCGCACTGCGATCAGAGCGCAACGCCTCTACAAAAGAGGCCCCATAGTACTGTTGATATTGCCCATCATTTATCCCAACAAAATCAAATAAAGTATTTTTGAATACTAGAAACATCAGCGTCAGTCCTGCTACAATACTTAATGATTTTTTTAAGGCGTCAAGCTTCATTTCAAATTTAACATTAGAGTTAAATAGCTGGGCCAGTCCTAAAGTGGCAAACAGTGGAATACATAATTCCAAAAGCACTTGAATAGAACTCACTGCTCTAAATTTATTGTAAAGCGGTATGTAGTCAATAAAAAAATTGGTAAGGAAGCCAAGATTTTTCCCATAAGATAATAGTAAAGACAGGACTATCCCAACTATCAGCCACCACTTGAAACGCCCATGGTATAAAAATAAGGCGAATACAAAAAGAAACATAACGACAGCTCCAACATATGCGGGGGCTTCAACAATAGGTTGATCGCCCCAGTACATTGGGGCTTGTTCAGATTCTTGAAGCGCTTCTAAAGGACTCGCTCCCAATGCACGATAGGCTTTATAAGTTTCTGAGTCTTTTCCAAGGTTCTCTCTATTTCCACCACCCATAAATCTAGGAATAAAGAGGTTGAAACTTTCCAAAAATCCATAACTAAATTGAGTGATATAGGCTTTATCCAAACCTGTAGTTTGCTCTTTTGGACTTCCATCGGGGTTAAGTGTTAATTCACTTTGACCTCGTGTACTTACTTTAGCATATTCGCTAGTAGCCATTAGATTTGTAGCGTTCATACCGAATGCTAGAACCGCAGCAATTAGAAGAACCCCAATGGCTTTGAAAAATGCTGGAAACGCCTTTGTTTTTATGGCCTGAACAAAATAAGATAGTCCTAAAATTATAATAAGAAACCCTAAGTAGTAGGTCATTTGAGGATGGTTGGTTGCCAACTCCAAACCGGAAGCTACCGCTGTGAGGATGAAGCCCAAAAAATAACGCTTTTGAAAAGTTAAAATAATTCCTGATAACACCAATGGCATATAGGCAATGGCGTGGGCTTTAGCATTATGTCCAACCCCCAAAATAATAATAAGATAGGTTGAAAACCCAAAGGCAAGCGCGCCTATAGCGGCAATTTTATAATCGATTTTTAAAACTAATAATAAGATGTAAAACCCCAATAAATATAAGAAGAGGTAGTCTGCTGGTCGGGGTAAAAACCGCAGGGCTAAATCCAGTTTTTTGATGTAATTGTGAGGATATTTGGCGCCTAGTTGATAGGTAGGCATACCACCAAAAGCGCTATTGGTCCAATAAGATTCAGCGTCATAGGTTTTTCGAAAATCAATTTGCTGTTTGGCCATTCCGGTGTATTGAACAATATCACTTTGGTAGATTTTTTGGCCTTTTAGTACGGGGTTAAAATAAAGAATTGCAACAAGGATGAACCCTAAAATCACTAGTAAGTGTGTGCCAAATTGTTTTAAGCTAAGATTCATCATGTGTGTTATTTATTCAACATCTTCATAATCTACATATTCTCCAACACTATTGTTTGAAGATTTAGAATTTGGCATTTTATCAATTGTAATTTCGCCTTCTTTTTGGGTCGGCGGTTTTGGAGCGGATTGAGTTCTAAAATGGGCTTCTGCTTTTTTGGCCAAGGATTTCATGATATAGGGCGCAAATAGACGCATCAAATATTTGAAAATAGAATAAACCAAAACAAAAATGAGGAGTGTTTTCAGCAATCCAATAATAGACGCAGTTTGTA
>JABAYZ010000267.1:0-11330 GCA_018608735.1 Flavobacteriaceae bacterium
AAAAAGCGGCGGTTATTGCCTTAGCTGAATTAGCAAAAGAACCTGTTCCAGAACAGGTTAATATTGCGTATGGTGAAACCCGTTTGACCTTTGGGAAAGATTATATTATTCCAAAACCATTTGATCCCCGATTGATTGCAGCGATCCCACCAGCAGTGGCCAAAGCAGCGATCGAAAGTGGTGTAGCCTTATCCCCAATCTCTGATTGGGAACACTACGAAGATACGCTTTTGGAGCGGATGGGCTCTGACAATAAAATTGTTAGACTGTTATTTAATCGCGCCAAATTAAACCCAAAACGTGTAGTCTTTGCAGAAGCCGACCAGTTAAATGTGCTTAAAGCAGCGCAAATTGTTTTAGAAGAAGGCATTGCTACTCCAATTTTATTAGGACGTCGCGACGAAATTGAACGTCTTATGATAGAATTGGAATTTGATGAAGACGTACAAATTATCGACCCTAAAGCCGATGAAAGTATTACCCAGAAAAATAAGTATGCCGAAACGCATTGGAAACAACAGCAACGACAAGGGGTCACACTTTTAGCCGCTCAAAAATTAATGCGCGAACGTAATTATTTTGCTGCAATGATGGTAAATGAAGGCGACGCAGATGCACTTGTTTCAGGATATTCTAGTAATTACGGGTCTGTTGTAAAACCAATGTTAAATTTGATTGGCTTGGCGCCAGGATCAACGCGTATTGCGACCACAAACGTGATGATTACACAAAGAGGCCCTATGTTTTTGAGTGACACAGCTATAAATATCAATCCATCGGCAAATGATTTAATTAAAATTGCTCAGATGACCTCTGGCGTGGTTAAAATGTTTGGAATTGAGCCTGTAATGGCAATGATTTCCTACTCTAATTTTGGATCCTCTAAAGATAAGACAGCTACCAAGGTAAAAGAAGCGGTCTCCTATCTACACCGAAGACATCCAGATTTGTTGGTAGATGGCGAATTGCAAACCGATTTTGCGTTGAACAGTGAAATGCTGAAAGCAAATTTTCCTTTTTCTAGATTGGCAAACAAGAAAGTAAACACCCTTATTTTTCCAAACTTAGAAGCGGCAAACATTACCTATAAATTATTAAAAGAACTCAATAAAGCGGAATCCATAGGGCCCATTATGATGGGGCTACGTAAGCCAGTTCATATTCTACAATTAGGAGCAAGCGTCGATGAAATTGTGAACATGACCGCCGTTGCAGTTGTGGATGCACAACAAAAAGAGAAAACAGTGAATTAATCATCAAAATCACTTTCTTTTTTCTTCTAAGAATATTGTATTATTTTAGTACATTTGAATTTCAAAGGAAGTGAAAAAATGATTACACAAATTCAGGGTAAACTCGTCGAGAAAACACCAACTCATGTTATTATAGATTGTAATGGTATTGGCTATTTTGTCAATATATCACTTCATACTTTTTCTCAAATACCAGATCATGAAGCGATTAAGGTTTTTACCCACCTTCAAGTTAAGGAAGATTCTCACACCCTCTATGGGTTTATAAGCGGCTCTGAAAGAGAAATTTTTAGACTATTAATTTCGGTGAGCGGAATTGGCGCAAATACAGCACGAACCATGTTATCCTCGCTTACACCCAAGCAAATACGAGAAGGAATTGCTGTTGGAGATGTAGCTTTAATACAATCCGTTAAAGGCATCGGTCTAAAAACAGCACAACGCGTTATCATTGATTTAAAAGATAAAGTTCTTAAAATTTACGATATTGATGAAACTTCGTTAATTCCGAACAATACAAACAAAGATGAAGCGTTATCTGCTTTAGAAGTTTTAGGGTTCATGAAAAAACAATCAGAACGCATTGTAGAAAAAGTAGTGATATCTAATCCAGAAGCCTCTGTGGAATTTATCATAAAGGAAGCACTGAAAAATCTATAACACATTTGAAAACCTCAAGCCACAAACGCCATTTTAAACGACTTCTTTTTGTAGTCTTGCTGTTGAATTTCACTTCACTGGTGTTTGGGCAAGATCCTACAACAGTAAGAGATTCAACATCTACCACTTTTTCATTTGGAAAATTAGACACCCCAAACCCTAGTAGCATTGAAAGTAAATACACCTATGACCCGCTAACGGATCGGTATTTTTACACCTCTACCGTAGGCGATTTTAATATTAATTACCCAGTGATCCTTACGCCCGAAGAATTTCAGGAGTTAGTTCTTAAAGAGAATTTAAAGACCTATTACAAAGAAAAAGTAGACGCTTTTGAAGGAAAAAAAGAAGGTTCAGAAGAAGCTAAGAAAAATTTAATTCCGGACTTGTATGTGAATTCTAAATTTTTCGAAACTATTTTTGGAGGGAATACAATATCTGTTGTGCCACAAGGATCTGTTGAAATGGACCTCGGAGTAATGTATACCAAACAAGAAAACCCTGCATTTTCACCAAGAAACCAAAGTAACTTCACGTTTGATTTTGATCAGCGTATTAGTTTAAGCTTAATAGGAAAAGTGGGCACACGACTACAAGTTAATGCCAATTATGATACCCAATCCACTTTCGATTTTCAAAACATTTTTAAAATTGATTACACTCCGCTTAGTAAAGCTAAGGAATTGCTTAATAAAGGCAAAGGATTACTTGAGAATCCTTCCGGAGCCGTTAGTGGCCTTGCCCAAAATGAATTAAACAAACTTAATTCAGACAATGAAGATTCAATCCTACAAAAACTAGAAGTTGGTAATGTAAGTATGCCATTAAACAGTTCTCTTATCACTGGAGCACAAAGTTTGTTTGGGGTAAAAACGGAATTGCAATTTGGAAAAACAAGAGTAACCGCAGTGTTCTCCGAACAACAATCCGAAACACGTTCGGTTACGGCACAAGGAGGCGGCACTTTAGAGGATTTTGAGTTTTTTGGTTTGGATTATGACGAAAACAGACACTTTTTCTTAGCGCAATATTTTAGAGACAACTATGATGCGGCACTTCAGAATTATCCGTTTATCGCTTCTCAAGTTCAAATTACAAGAGTAGAAGTTTGGATGACCAACCGCACCAATCGCATTGAAAATGTTCGAAATATTGTCGCCCTACAAGATTTAGGAGAATCATCTGTGATTGGTTTAAATACGATTCCTTCAGGGTTTGTAAATGTAGGTCCTAACGCTTATCCAGATAATGGAAATAATAATTTTGACCCCACAAAGATTGCGGAGCCTGACTCTCAGCTTACCAATGCTATTCGAGATATTGCCACAGCACAATCTGGAATTTTAACCCCTGGCGTTTCTGAAGGATTTGATTATGGTAAACTTGAAAATGCGCGTAAATTAACTGAAGGCAACGAATTTACAGTGGATACACAGCTAGGGTATATTTCTTTAAATCAACGGCTTCAAAATGATGAAGTCCTAGCCGTGGCCTTCCAATTTACGGTTGGAGGAGAAGTCTTTCAGGTGGGAGAGTTTGCAAATGACGGAGTTAATGCCACCGAAACTGCTGTTGATCCCTCTGGAATCCAGACCGTAACCAACCAAAGTTTGGTTCTTAAAATGCTAAAAAGTGCAGTCACCAACGTCAATCTTCCTATATGGGATTTGATGATGAAAAACATCTATAATACAGGCGCTTACCAATTGTCTCAAGACGATTTTAGATTAAACATCTTCTATAACGAAACCTCTACTCTTAACTTTATTACCCCCGTAAGTGGCACACCATTTCCAACACCAATAGGCAATAATGATCCTATAGAGGAAACGCCTTTAATTCGATTATTTAATTTTGATAAACTAAATTTCAACAACGATCCGCAAAACAAAGGGGATGGGTTTTTTGATTTTGTTCCAGGAATTACAGTGATTCCTCAAAACGGTAAAATTATTTTCACCAAAGTAGAGCCTTTTGGAAGCCATCTATTTGAAACCCTGCGACTCAGTGCTTCTGAAACCTATGAGGGTGATGAATTAACGCATAACAAAAATCAAGTAAAATACGTTTATAGATCTCTTTATAAAAACACCAAAACAGCCGCTTTACAAGACAACGATAAAAATAAATTTTTGATGCGGGGACGCTATAAATCTTCTGGAAGTTCAGGCATTCCAATTGGCGCCTTTAATGTGCCAAGAGGGTCTGTAAAAGTTACTGCTGGAGGCCGTGTCCTAGTTGAAGGTGTTGACTATACCGTGAATTATCAGATTGGAACCGTCCAAATTTTGGACCCATCCCTACAAGCCTCCAATACTCCAATACAAGTCTCAGTTGAAAACAATGCTGTTTTTGGGCAACAAACAAAACGATTTACGGGCTTCAATGTCGAGCACCAGTTCAATGAAAACTTTGTGTTAGGGGCAACATTTTTAAACTTAAATGAACGCCCAATTACCCAAAAAGCAAACTACGGCAGCGAATCCATCAATAACTCTATTTTTGGATTTAATGGAAATTACTCTACTGAAGTTCCATTCCTAACTCGATTAGCCAATAAATTACCAAACTTAGATACAGATGTTGAATCTAATTTATCCCTTCGGGGTGAATTTGCCTATTTGAAACCTGGCGCACCTAAGGGCGCTGATTTTGATAACGAAGTCACGTCTTACATTGATGATTTTGAAGGCTCACAAAATGGAGTCAGTTTATTAAGTCCACAATCTTGGTTTTTATCAAGCCGTCCAAAAGACCTAGGACGCGTATATGCCGAAGGATCTGAAAATGAAGTTGGTTATCAAAACGGATTTGACAGAGCGCACTTAAATTGGTATACAGTAGATCCTATTTTTTATGGGAATCAACGTCCTGATGGCGTTTCAGATGATGATATTTCTGATCTTTACACAAGACGAATTTTTATCGACGAACTCTTTCCACAACAAGATTTGGTGACTGGGCAATACACCGTCATTAACTCTCTGGATTTGGTGTATAACCCCGAAGAACGCGGGCCTTACAACTACAAATCAGATGCCGCTGATGGCATTTTAGACACCCCTCAAGACAGTTGGGCAGGAATTACCAGACAACTCACTACCACAGATTTTGAGCAAGCAAATGTAGAATATATTGAGTTTTGGCTCATGGATCCCTTTTTGAATAGCCCGACGAGTTCAGGAGGAAAATTAGTCCTCAACTTAGGGAATATTTCTGAAGACGTTATAAAAGATGGAAAAAAACAATACGAAAATGGACTTCCTGAAGATGGTAATGTCAGTCTTTTATCGCCAACCGCTTGGGGCGCAGTAACCCCTCAAAATCAATCCTTGATTTATGCGTTTTCATCTCAAGGCGAGGATCGAAGCAATCAGGATGTTGGATTGGATGGTTATGATGATTCAGAAGAACGTTCGGCAGACCCCCGATTTTCAGAGTTTAATACACTCCAAGATCCTGCTAATGATAATTATAACTATTATCTAAATGCCGAAGGGAATATTTTTGAACGCTATAAGCGCTACAATGGCTTAGAAGGGAATTCTCCTGATGCGTTTTCGGACACCAACCGCGGTTCTACAACCTTGCCAGATGTAGAAGATGTTAATAAGGATAACACTATGAACACCATAGATAGTTATTATGAATATGAAATAGAACTGACGCCATCTGCTTTAAGCAATATAAACAATGCATTTATTGTAGATAGAAAATCAATAACAAATATCGAATTGCCAAATGGATCAACATCGGGACTGGTCAATTGGTATCAGTACAGAATTCCATTGTCAGAATTCACGAACGAAATAGGAGGAATTTCCGATTTTAGGTCAATTCGGTTTGCGCGTCTTTATCTAAAAGAATTTAGAGAAACGACAGTACTTCGTTTTGGAACTCTTGACTTGGTCCGAAGCGATTGGCGTCGCTATCAATTATCTCTTGATGACGACTCAAACGAAACCACACAAACTGAACCTACCGATTTTAGTGTGGGGATTGTGGGCATTCAAGAAAACGATGGCAGCTATCAATCTCCACCAGGAGTACAACGTGAACAGTTAAATAATAACAATAGTATTGTGCGCCAAAACGAACAGTCCTTAGTTGTGGATGTTTGTGAGTTGGAATCTGAAGACGCTAGAGGGGTGTTTAAAAATATTAACGTAGACATGCGTCAGTACAAAAAACTGAAAATGTTTATCCATGCCGAGGATGGTGAAACCAATAGTTTTGAGCAAGGAAGCTTGGTTGGATTTGTTCGAATGGGGAATGATTTTACTCAAAACTATTATCAAATTGAAATTCCTTTACGCAAATCATCTGGAGCTACAGGAGCATCTCCAAATGAGGTTTGGCCAGAACAGAATGAGATTGATATTCCTTTGGAATTTCTTGAGAAAATAAAAGCTTTGGGGATTAGTCAAGGGTCATTAAGTAACGAAAGTCCAACATTTTATAATATTATTGATGGCGCATTACAAGAAAACCCAGTAGGAGAGTTTGCCCCTTTTTCTCTAAATACAAGCTCTAATGACAGCCCTGCCGAACAACGTGTTGCTGTAAAAGGAAATCCAAATTTTGGAGACATTCGAACCTTAATGGTTGGTATCAAAAACATTAGTTCTAATGCACAGTGCGCAGAGGTTTGGTTTAATGAGTTGCGTCTTGCCGACTTAGACAACGAAGGCGGTTGGGCTGCGATTATGAGTGTAGACACCAATATTGCCGATTTCATGAATATCAATGCCACTGCTAAACGAAGTACGACTGGTTTTGGAAGTTTAGAACAAGGCCCAAATGAGCGAAGTCGTGAAGATTTTAAACAATACGACGTTGTTACAAATATGAATATTGGACAATTATTCCCAAAAAAATGGGGCTTAGAAATCCCCTTTAATTATGGTCAAAGTGAAGTATTAATCACTCCAGAGTATGATCAGCAATATAAAGATTTGAAACTTCAAAGTCGATTGGATGCTGCCACAAGCGCTGAAGAACGCGAGCGTATAAAAACACAATCAGAAGATTACACAAAACGACAAAGCATTAATTTTATAGGGGTTCGTAAGCAACGTACAGGTGATGCTACACCTAAAGTATATGATGTTGAAAATTTAACGATGAACTATTCTTTTAATGAAATGGAACATCGCGATTTTGAAATTGAAGATGCGTTGGATCAAAACGTTAGAGTAGGTGCCAACTATGCGTATAGTTTCCAGCCTTTAAGATTTGAACCTTTCAAAAAAAATGATTCCCTTTTTGTGAATAAATATTGGAAATTATTAAAAGATTTTAATTTAAATCTATTGCCCTCTAACATATCTGTGAACTCAGATTTTGTAAGACAATTTAACAGTCAAAAATTTAGAGATGCCGATTTAGGGTCCGAGAATATCACGGTAGATGAATTGATTAGAAGAAATTATACATTTGATTTTCAATATACCGTCAATTACAAGCTTACAGATGGACTGCGTATTAATTTCACAGCTGCTAATAACAATATTGTAAGGAACTATTTTATTGATGATCAATTAAACGGAGATCAAGATCCGGAACTTGGTATATGGGACCGCTTCTTTGATTTTGGAGATCCAAACAGACACACCCAACAATTAGGGATTAACTATGAACTGCCTTTAAATAAATTTCCAGCATTGAGTTTTGTGACTTCTAGCTATTCTTACACAGGCGATTTTCAATGGAATAAAGGCTCAGATTTATTAGGTGAAATTAATATAGATATTGGCAATTCGATTTCTAATGCCAATTCGCACAATTTGAATACATCATTTGATATGCGCAAACTGTATCGTTATTTGGGGTTAAAGAAAGCCTCCAGAAATCGTTCATCGCAACCAAAAAAATTCAACTTAAAGAATTTTGGTATTGGATTGTTAACGAGTGTCAATCGAATGCAAGTTAATTACTCGGAAAATAACAGTTCGTTTTTACCAGGCTATCTTCCAACGCCAGGGTTTATAGGTACACTTAAGCCTACTGTAGGCTATACGTTTGGAAGTCAGCGTGACATTAGAAGAATTGCTGCCGAAAAAGGTTGGATAACCACCTATTCACAATTTAATCAGCAATATACAGAAACCCATAATCAAAACATCGATTATGTGATAAATATGGAGCCAATCCCCGATTTAAAAATTGATTTGAATGGGGGTAAAACCTATGCAACTAATTTCACTGAAAGTTTCAATGTAGAGACGACTGCGAGCGGCTTGAGATATAATTCACTAATTCGAAATACGTTTGGGAATTTTAATATATCGACATCCTTAATAAAAACAGCTTTTAGCCAAAGTGACGAAATCACTTCTGTACCATTTGAAAACTTTAAAAATAACCGTTTGGTAATTGCCAACCGTCTGGCTCAAAATTTTTACGGCGCCAATGGATACAACACCGATGCAGATGGTTATCCTGAGGGGTTTGGAAAAAACAGTCAAGCGGTATTATTACCGGCCTTTTTAGCGGCATACTCCGGAAAAAAATCTAACAAAATTAGTTTGGATGCATTTAGAGATATCCCAATTCCGAATTGGACCTTGAAGTACACGGGTCTTATGAAGAATAAATGGTTTAAAAAACGCTTTAGAAGATTCTCTTTAACTCATGGTTATAATGCATCTTACACCATCAATCAGTTCAGAACAAATCTAGATTATAAAGCTGCGAATCCAAACATTGACTATATGCTGCAAAAAGATGCGAATACTCTAGACCAATCCGATAATTATAAAGTTGAAACCCTGTACAGCAACATCAATTTAGTAGAACAGTTCAGTCCTCTGGTGAAGCTCGATTTTGAAATGAAAAACTCAGTCAAGGTCACTGCCGAAATTAAAAAAGACAGGAGTCTATCATTAAGTTTTGATAACAACCTCCTAACTGAAATTCAAGGCAATGAATATGTTTTTGGATTGGGGTATCGAATTAAAGATTTAAGAATCCGCTCCAAACTAGCTGGACCTCGAAGAATTATTAAAAGTGATTTAAATATGAAAGCTGATATTTCCATGAGAAACAATAAAACCATCATTCGATATTTAGATTTAGAAAACAATCAAGTCAGTGCAGGTCAAACCATATGGAGTATGCGTTATGCTGCGGATTATGCATTCAGTAAAAACTTAACGGCTATATTCTATTTTGACTATGCATTCTCAGAATATGCAATTTCAACAGCCTTTCCTCAAACCACTATTCGTTCTGGATTTACACTGCGATATAACTTTGGAAATTAAAAACTAACCTCTTAAATAGCATTTAATTATGAATATTCCTGAAGATTTAAAGTACACAAAAGACCACGAATGGGTCAAAATAGACGGAGAAATAGTAACCGTTGGAATTACGGATTTTGCACAAGGCGAACTAGGCGATATTGTTTATGTAGAAATAGAAACTCTAGACGAAACTTTAGAGGCTGATGCTGTTTTTGGTACAGTTGAAGCCGTCAAAACGGTCTCAGACTTGTTCTTACCAGTAGCTGGTGAGATTATCGAATTTAATCAAACCTTAGAAGATGAGCCAGAAAAAGTAAATGATGACCCTTACGGCGACGGATGGATGATTAAACTTAAGGTTGCAAATACAAATGATTTAGAAACGCTTCTCAGTGCAGAAGACTATATAGCAATCATTGGGGGCTAAGGCAATTTTCATACACGGCATCAGCGTGTTTTATACCTTATCAATTGGTGTTCTGAGCTTAGTACGCCTAACCGATTTGCCAAAACTCAATACCGGATATGATGATAAAATAGCCCATTTTTTGATATATGCATTCCTTTGTTTAACCTGGTTTTTAAGTCTATATATTTTTAAAATCAAATCAAGTTTACTTTTAGCATCTCTAGCGTCAATTATGTTTGGAGCAATTATTGAGGTTTTACAAGGTCAACTTTCTGAATACAGAGTAACTGAAGCCTTAGATCTGTTAGCCAATACCTTAGGCGTACTCGTTATGGCCGTTATTATACATGTAAAAAAAGAAGTAATCATTAAAAAGCTCTAAACCGTTGTGTATTTATTATTATTTTAATTAAATTCACAGTCGAAAATAACAATACTGAAATGGAATCAAAGAAAAACTTAAAAGCAGACGTCAGTCGAAATGGATCAATCTATTTTGCAGTCGGGTTAGCACTTATGTTGTTTTTAACATACAACACAATTAACTATAAGACTTATGACAAGTCGTTAATTGATATTGGAAAACTAGATTTAGACGCAGAGCTAGATGAAGAAATTCCTTTAATAGATCAGTTAACTCCACCACCGCCACCGCCACCGCCACCAGCGGCTCCAGAAGTGATTGAAATCGTAGAAGACGAAGAAGAGATTGAAGAAACGGTTATTGAATCTACTGAAACCGATCAAGACGAAGAAATTGAAGTAGAAGAGATAGAAGTAGAAGAGGTGTATGAGGATGTTGAGGTGCCGTTTTCGGTGATTGAAAATGTGCCTGAATACCCTGGCTGCGAGAAAGGCTCCAACACTGAAAAAAGAAAGTGTATGTCTGCAAAAATTGCAAAATTTGTGCAACGTAAATTTAATACCGACTTAGCAGGAGATTTGGGTCTGACAGGAAAACAACGTATTAATGTGATTTTTAAAATTGATAAAAATGGAAATGTTACTGGCGTGCGCTCTAGAGCACCCCACCCAAGATTAGAAAAAGAAGCGGCGCGTGTAATTAATTTACTCCCAAAAATGAAACCTGGTCGACAGCGTGGAAAAGCGGTCATTGTGCCTTACTCTCTTCCTATTACCTTTCAGGTACAGGATTAAGTTTTCTGTTTATAAAATCAAAAATCCCGCCTTGGCGGGATTTTTTGGTATGTTTATTGTTGTATATAGGCTTATAAACCCTTAAATGTAACAGTATGAAATCTTCTCCAGATCAATCCAAAACTCGGATGCCAAAAAAGACACCTAAAGCAGATGTCAGTAGAAATGGTTCTATCTATTTTGCAGTTGGCCTAGTTTTAATGCTATTCATATCCAACCAATTGATCAATTATAAGACCTATGATAAGTCATTAATTGACATTGGACAATTAGATTTAGAGACTGAATCGGAGGAAGAAATTCCTTTAATAGATCAGTTAACACCACCGCCTCCACCACCACCGCCACCAGCGGCTCCAGAGGTGATTGAAATCGTGGAAGACGAAGAAGAGGTAGAAGAAACGGTTATTGAATCTACTGAAACCGATCAAACAGAAGAGATAGAAATAGAAGAGATAGACGTAGAAGAGGTTGTTGAAGATGTTGAAGTGCCGTTTTCGGTGATTGAAAATGTGCCTGAATACCCTGGCTGTGAGAAAGGCTCCAACACTGAAAAAAGAAAGTGTATGTCTGCAAAAATTGCAAAATTTGTGCAACGTAAAT
>JABAYZ010000267.1:11430-14711 GCA_018608735.1 Flavobacteriaceae bacterium
TTATTCTTTACCTATTACCTTTCAGGTACAAGATTGAGTTCTTCTAATTATAAACCCTTAAATGTAACAGTATGAAATCTTCTCCAGATCAACCCAAAACTCGGATGCCGAAAAAGGCATCTAAAGCAGATGTTAGTAGAAATGGATCAATCTATTTTGCCGTTGGCTTAGTTTTAATGCTATTTGTTTCTTATCAAACGATTAATTACAATTCGTATGATAAAACGGATATTGACATCGGCTCTTTAAATCTTGAAGATCAAGATGAAATAATCCCCTTAGTGAATCTGAAATTGCCACCACCGCCACCTCCAGTAGTAGTGTTTGATGATTTTAAAGCTAGGGAAGACGAAGAAGATATAGTAGAAACGGTTATTGAATCTACTGAAACCAATCAAGACGAAGAGATTGCCGAAGTTGAAGATATTGTGATTGAAGAGGATGAAGAGAATGTTGAAGTGCCGCTTCCGGTGATTGAAAATGTGCCTGAATACCCTGGCTGCGAGAAAGGCTCCAATACTGAAAAAAGAAAGTGTATGTCTGCAAAAATTGCAAAATTTGTGCAACGTAAATTTAATACCGACTTAGCAGGAGATTTGGGTCTGACAGGAAAACAACGTATTAATGTGATTTTTAAAATTGATAAAAATGGAAATGTTACTGGCGTGCGCTCTAGAGCACCCCACCCAAGATTAGAAAAAGAAGCGGCGCGTGTAATTAATTTACTCCCAAAAATGAAACCTGGACGTCAACGTGGAAAAGCGGTCATTGTACCTTATTCTTTACCTATTACCTTTCAGGTACAAGATTGAGTTCTTCTAATTATAAACAATTTAAAAATCCTGCCACAGTGGGATTTTTTTTATTTGTGTTTTAGATATAAATATTTTTTTTCGTAATCAATCACTGCAGACCCTTTTTTAAGTACATCAGCCCCAATGATCCCATGAACTGGTGTTGTATTAATAGAATCAAAGGCATTATTCACGTAACTTAAATCTATTAATGCTATAGGAAAACGGGTTTTCACCCATTTGCCAATTTTAATTGTATTGTTTTTTGAGAGAAATGTATCAATCTTGTCGGGCCCTGCTCCACTGGCTTTAATGACAGAAGGTTGTGTTGTGAGTTTAAATTTATCTTCTTGTTTTAGGTCTATAAAGGTTGTGGAAGCGCCTGTATCTAGAATAAAAGTACCTCTTATACCGTTAATTTTACAGATAATTTTAAAATGATTGGAGGTAATAAGGTGCATCTTTATCCTGAAATAAGATTTTTCTGTGAGAAATTCGGATAACGCGATTGGAGGTGTTTTCAAAACAAATTATTTTTAACAAAGATACTATTCAAAATCTTACTTTTGTACCATGATAATCACAGATACACATACCCACCTATATAGCGAAGCATTTGATGAAGACCGAACGGCTGTTATAGAACGCGCACTCGCCGCAGGCGTGACACGATTTTTTATTCCTGCCATAGATTCCACCTATACAGAGGCCATGTATACTTTGGAAAACAGTTATCCTGACAATGTATTTTTGATGATGGGGCTGCATCCTACACACGTTAAAGATAACCATTTAGAAGAACTTAGTCATATTAAAGACCAATTGGCATCTCGAAAATTTGTGGCTATTGGCGAAATCGGGATTGATCTTTACTGGGATAAAAGTACTTTAGAGCTTCAGCAAAAACTGTTTAGAGCGCAAATTCAACTGGCTAAAGATTATAAGTTGCCAATTGTGATTCATTGTCGAGATGCCTTTGATGAGATTTTTGAGATATTAGAAGAAGAAAAAGGGCCCGATTTATTTGGGATTTTTCATTGTTTTACAGGGACATTAGAACACGCACAACAAGCGATTTCATACAATATGAAGCTTGGTATAGGCGGGGTTGTAACGTTCAAAAACGGAAAAATCGATCAATTTTTAAGTCAAATAGACTTAACACATATTGTTTTAGAAACCGATGCACCCTATTTATCGCCTGTCCCCTACAGAGGTAAACGTAATGAAAGCAGTTATATATTGAATGTTTTAGAAAAATTAGCTGATATTTATGGGGTCTCAAAAACGTATATTGCAGAGGTAACGACCCAAAATTCAAAAAGTATTTTTAAACTATAGATCAAATGAAACCTCAAATCCTATTAGTCTATACAGGTGGTACCATCGGGATGATGAAAGACCCAATCACTGCGACTCTACAAGCCTTTGATTTTGCTGCGCTTTTAGATCAAATACCAGAGTTGAATTTATTGGATTGCGACATTGATACTGTTTCTTTTGAAACTCCAATCGATTCCTCTAACATGAATCCTTCGCATTGGGTTGAAATTACGACTATAATTGAAGCGCACTACCAGACTCATGATGGTTTTGTAGTACTACATGGCAGTGACACAATGAGCTACACGGCTTCTGCACTCAGTTTTATGTTAGAAAACCTTTCAAAACCTGTTATCCTTACAGGGTCACAATTGCCAATAGGAGATTTGCGTACAGATGCTAAAGAAAATTTAATCACTGCCATTCAAATTGCCGCACTTCAAAATAATAATACTGCCGTAGTAAAAGAAGTTGGATTGTATTTTGAATACCGATTATATAGAGGAAATAGAACTACAAAAATTAATGCTGAGCATTTTCAGGCCTTTGCGTCTTTAAATTTTCCTGCACTATTAACCTCTGGGGTTCACTTAAAGGTAAATCACGAGTTATTACTTAAAAGATACGCTCAAGAATCTTTAATTGCCCATAAAAAAATGGACACAAATGTAGCGCTGGTAAAACTGTTCCCAGGAATCACGTCTTTGGTTTTCACATCAATTTTAGAAACACCAAACCTAAAAGCAGTTGTGATTGAAACCTTTGGAAGCGGAAATGCGACCACAGAAGAGTGGTTTTTAGAAGCCATTGAAAAGGCAATAGCTTCTGGGTTGTACATAATTAATGTAACGCAATGTGCTGGCGGAAGTGTTCTTATGAACCAATACCACACCGGAATACTTCTTGAGAAAATAGGTGTTATTTCTGGAAAAGATATGACAACGGAATCCGCAATCACAAAACTTATGTACGTATTGGGGCTTGAGACTCCAAGAAATATGTTTAAAACTATTTTTGAAACCCCGCTACGTGGTGAAATATCTTAAAATTAAGGTTAAAAAATTTTAGCAATCAAACTATTTTTTCTTTATTTGGGCTGCTTAAGTGCAAAACTAGAGAGGTGGCCGAGTGGCTTAAGGCGCACGCTTGGAAAGCGTGTATACG